>JANPLP010000434.1:0-4674 GCA_031426595.1 Planctomycetia bacterium
TTCGGAGGCACCCAGCGTGTATGCCTTGTCGATATGATCCGAATCTACGTCTTTCTTAACAGCTTGATAGACCGCTTGAGCCATGGTGAAAAACACCCCAAAGGCGATCATGGCGACATACATTTTTAAATGGATTCCGAAGACGACCATATACACCGCCAGCATGGCGGTCGGTGGGATCTTCGCGAAGAATGTAATGATTGGGTTTAGCAGTGCTTCGACAACGGTATAGGCCCCCATCAAGATGCCGACGACGATGGAGAGCACCACGCCGACAGACAAGCCCAGAAACAATCGCCAGTAAGTCTCGCGCAAATCCACGCTCAGCCAACTCGGCTTGGGATTGTTCTCGCCTCCGCGCACTTTGACGATCTCGCCAACACCTTCGCTAAAGGCTTGGATTCCTGGGAAAATGTTTTGATCCGGATTGATTCGCGTTTGTCGAATCGACAGCCCAGCGTAAAGCGTCAAAACTACCAGCACGCCGGTTACCCCCAGCGTATAGACCAACCAAGTCGGAATCGGCTGCCGAATCATTTCGCGCCCCTATTAAAAAAGTAATCGTTGTTCACCTTCGCGAGTTGACTCGGAACGGTGAACAACGACTGGATCGATCTGCGGTTACGGGAGTGCCACATCGCGCTCCCGAACGTGGCCTCACTTTACTTGGTCAGGCGTGATTCCATCCTTCAAACCCATTAAAAACTGTGGATCAAAATTCAGTTGCTGGCTCTCTTCGCCGAAGCCGAAAGCAGGCAAGCTTTCGCACATTTCATGATCCACGCAGAACTTGGCGATCATCGGCATCGTCTCTTTCTGGAACTTGTTGCCATTGAATAGTGTGAGCGCGTCGTCGGCATTGGTATAAAACTTTGTTTGTGTCAGAACCAGTTTCATATCCTCTGCGTTCAGCTTACTGAACTGTTCGCCGAGAGCGACTAACGTCTTATCCTGGGTTTTTGCATCCGCGATCAGCTTGCTGACTTCATAGAACGAATCGAGGATCGCGTACGCGAATCGCTTGCCTCCAGGGCGCCCAAGAGCTTCTTTGCCGACGACGACCATGTCGATAATCTCCTCTGCAATAGCTGAGGAATCGAATAGAACTTTGGCATCTTTACGCAATCGAAGAGTTTGTAATGCGAACGGATTCCAAACCATAATCGATTCGAATTCAGCTTGGGAAGCTTGCATGCCCGTGGCAGCAACGGCTGGGTCCTGATTTTTGAAAGTAAAATCGGCTGGGTTCATCCCTTTGGCGATCAAGCCGCGTTCGAATGCAAATTGCGAAACCGACTTCTCTAGTCCCCAAGTGGTTTTGCCCTTTAGACCATCAATGTTTTCGATCCCGACTGCGATGCACGCATCGCCCCCTACGCTTGTGGAGGTCGGCATGATTGCCACGGAAGCGCGTTTTAGACTGGGCGCCAGGATGTCGATGTTGGTGATGCAAACAGCATCGGTTGTATTCGCGCCGTACATTGTGAGGCACGGGTCATACTCGGCGTAATTTAAGACAATGTCCACGTTCCACTTCTTCTCAATGGAACCTTGCGCACCTTCTTTGCCGTCGAGCAGCCCTTCTTTATCGGCCACTCCGAACACGCTCCACGATGGATATTCGCTCCATGCCAACGAGAACACGGGCGGCTTTCCACTACTACCACCACCCGCACTCCCCTTGCCGGGCTCACTGGAAGGTGTGCATCCCGCAATCATTGTCACGCACACGCCGGCGGTCATCAAAATCGCTCGCCAAGAGTATGAAAAGTACCGTTTCATCTGTCTCACCCTTTTTCAAATGCAATGATCTAGCAACACACTGCCCAGTATGTTGGCCTTCACAACGTAAAGGCTCCCTCTTTGTGACATTCAGGCGGAAAGTCGGCAAGAAAAATTTTTCGGCTGCCAGTCGCCTGTTTATCGCAGCGCTAGGCTTCTGGAATCGGCGTGTCTTTTTGTTGGCTGGAAGAAGGGGTTTCCTTCTTTGCCAATCCGATCAGCGCATCGAATTCGTCATCCGCTTCGCTAGCCTGCGTGTATTCAAGGAACTCAGCCTCAGCTTTCTTAGTATCCAAGCCTGCCAACTCGCGACTGATCCTCGCGCTGGCGGCTGATTTTTGCCGAAGTTCACGCAGTTCGTGCAGTTCTTCGCTGGTGCGATCATTGGTCAGGCCGGTCATCATGTCCGCGATCTGCTTCTCTTCGGAAGCCGAAAGGACGACAGCGACTGCATCATGCTTTTCTTCCTTCAGCCGGTCGAGTTCGCGCATCAGCGATTGAATTTGAGACTTGTGGCCGCTGACGTTTGAAACCAATTGCTTGAGGTCTTCATCGATCTCCGTCGCACGCTTTTGTTTTTCCGCAAGCGTGCTTGAGAAGTCTTTAAAGGCTGACTGGCATTTTAGGTACTCGGGATCATTTTTGACTGCTTCGGGGTTTCCGCCATACTGTTCAACCAGTTTTTTGGCTTTAGCGGCTGCACCAGATCGCAATTTTTCGAGTTTTCCAATCTCCTCGGTGATCAGTCGCAGCTTGTCTTTCTTAGACTCTTCTTGCGCGATCATGGCGCTCACGGCATCTTTATATTGATTGAGCCGCTGCTTCTTTTCGCTGATGATGCGTTCGTAATTAGCCGATATCACACCCGGATTCATGCGCAGTGTTTCACTGGCTTTATCTACTCGAAACGTCATCAAATAGTACACGGCGCGAAAGTACTTACCTATAGCCTTGAACATCAAAACTTCCTTTACTCTCTGATGGATGATCTATTACTTGACGTTAGATTTTCAATATCTCGCATTTTTTCTTCTGTGCGTCGAGCCACACGCATGGTTGCTTCGAGTTCCTCGCGCATCGAAGCTAAGTCTACTTTCTTATCCTCTCGGATCATTTCTTTGAATTGCAGGACGGTGGTATGCAATCGATCGACCGTCGCTTCAATCTCTTTCATCACCCCTTCGCGAGACACCATGGTCTTTCGCCGCGCTTCACCGCTTAGGCTCTGCGATAGCTCCCACAGTTTGTAGGAATGTCGAAGTTGATCGACTGTAGCATGAAAAATAAGATCCAACTGCTCGCGCACTCTGGCACTGCGCATTTGAACCCCAGGTTGGCTGGCCGTTTGCTGAAAATCTTCTCGCACAGATCTTAGCAGAGTCAAGTAATTTTGTGTACGATCATCGCCGTCGTTGATCAACTGTTGGTGCAACTGGTCCAACTGCTCAATTTCGGCTTTGTGGGCAAGCTCCTGCTCCAAACGCATCGCGTCTTCTGTGATCGATTCGATTTTGAAGAGGATGCGTGTCATCATCCAACCCACACCGCCCAGGACCCCTGCTGCAGCCGCGATAGTCATTGAACTGATTCCTCCCGTCGCCCACGACACCAGGCCGGCGCTGATGCCACCGACGATCGGCAGCACGACACTGGGTGCGAAAAACAGTTCGGATATTACTCTGCGTTTGACAGGGTCCACGTTTACGTTTCGTCGCTTGGGAACCATTCTTGGAACGAGCTTTATGCGAAGCGCGCGCTCATTCTAAAAGGGTACCTGGCCTAGCCTAAATGTGACGGACGTTTCGCCAGTTATATCGCCCGCCGCTGCTCGCATTCGCGCCGCCGGTACTCCTTTAGTTTGCAGGTATTGTAGAGTAGCCTCAGCCCGTTGTTTAGCCAATGTGCGATTTGCCTCCAGGTCCCCTTTGGAACTGGCGTTACCCGCTAGCGTTACATAGTACAGTGGAAAGCTCTTCAGCATTTCGACCAAGTCATCCAGAATAGCTTCGCTTTGGCCTGTTAGTGTGGATGTCCCACGCGCGAAAATGAGCGGGGGCACTTGTAGGGTTGCGACGTGCGTCAAACTCTTCCATTGATCTTCGGTGAGCGGCGCTAGGGGCTTGTCACCCTGCACCAACTCCGGTGAACTGCCTGCGTGAAATCCAGAGGACTGCAAGTCGCGCAGCGGTTTGGGGCTGAACAATCGGCTCGAGTCCCCTTGGGTTGGGTCGTTTGCCAAGCCTTTCGTTTCCACGAGTACCCGTCGCACACGATCGATCATGTCTTCGATATGTGTTGCGGTTCCACCGAGACCAAAGTGCGCAAAGTTATCTTGAGTGTGCTTCCATACGATTCCTTTGACTAAGCGATCGATCTGTTCTTTCTCAAGTGTCAATCCAGCATCCTGTGCATCGCTGCGTATTAATTCTTTAAGTTTCGTACGCGAATCAGGCGATGACCCCGAATCGTTGTTGAGTGCGTACAGCGTACGGAAATAGCATTCCAGCACGCTGCGAACGGCCGGTTCGTTTTTGATCAAATAATCGCGGCTCACCACGAGCGCGTCGACGATGTAGCCTGATTGCTCGTTGCTGTCAAAGACAACTTTCATCTGGTCATTTTTAAGTAAGTCGCTCACTACAGGTTCCCAAGTAACGAAGACTTCATTTCCGCCGGGCGTAGCTTTGCGATAGCGTGCGAGCAATTCCTTCTCGTTGGGGACACCCACGATCGACTGCGGAGTAACGTTACTAAAGAACTTCGAATTGATCAGTACACGCGTTAACGTATCGCTGGGTGAGCCGTCCACCAATACAAACTGAGTCTCTGCCATGTTGAGTGACTCGACGGATGGAAAGCGATCTTTGTAAGCCACCACGGCGTCCGCGCCAC
>JANPLP010000435.1:0-2542 GCA_031426595.1 Planctomycetia bacterium
CGCACGCCCCCCAGACCCCGGCGCACGCCCCCCACATTCCCGTGCCATTCGTTCCTGACACATTTTCTTGCTTTCTTGACCTTGAAAATCACGTGCCCTACTAAATTTTCAAAAAATAAAGAATTTTCTTGACTGTTTCAACACTTCCGGTACCTTGATATCCGCTGCCCTACGTAGTTTCGTTTGTGGCTCCGAAAACATCCAAGGTTTCCGGTAAAATCAAGACTCGTCATGGGCTTGAGCAAGTTCTTTCTGCCACCATCCTTGTTAATGCTTAAGGCATAATCATGCGAAAAACGTTGTCGAAAGTGTCTGTTTTGGTCGTTTCGTTAGGTTTCTTTTTTCTGCTTACTATCAATGCTGTTGGCGATCCACCACAGATGGATGATTTACCTGCTTTCTTATACAAATGCCCTTGCAGTGGCTGGACAACGCATGACTACTTCATTAACGAAAACTACTATTGGGCAATGCGCGACAGCGTCGAAACGCCGCCGCCGGGAACCTACCCTGTAGTAACGGATCACTTGTTTCCCAACATTGCGTACTTGGTAATTGGACAGCCTCAGAGTTCAGCTCCGGTATTCGATGCGATGTGCGAATATCCGTCTAGTCCAGGCGCAGCCGTCTCCGCCTGCAGGCTTAACGTCAGCGAGCAGGGGCACTCGCCCGCTACACAATTCAACAGATTCGAAGAGATTCATTTACAGCAACCCGGTCCAGACGATTTTGTTGTTGCATATAACGAACACTCTTGGTCGGCCAGGGTGGACATCGAAGTTGATGTTTGCTTTTACGACTGGTGTGATGGTGATCTGTATAGCTACACCGAAACCTTTAGCGAACGATTTGATTATCAAGAATACACGCTCGAATATGCTGGAGTGTACGAAATCATTGGACCTTCTACGATTTTTTGAATTTGAGTTTGGTGGAGTTGAAAATGAGAATGCCAAATTTATGCATACTATTGCTGTGCGCGGTGATGGTGTCGAATTGTGCTTCACAAGAGAAATCGGAAAAAGCTCCTTCAGAACAACTGAAGGAAGCGATCGCTGAAAAGATGAGAGAGCGAACGACTCCTTCGAAAATTATGGCTCCGCGGAAGCATGCGATGCAAAATCCATTTGCGAAAGGTGCGTCTTTTGAGAGTCGCGCATTAGAAATTGAGACAACGACAACTATCGTCTTCCAGTGGCAAAGTAAAGTCAGCCAGGCATCCTCCAACGATTTCGGCGAGTCTCGGCGGTTGGTGGAAGTCCAGACTTTAGCGAGAGAATTGCTTACCAAGCAAGAGTTTGATTTGGTGAACGTTGCCTTTCAGGAACGACGAGAAACATTTGAACGGATAAGGTCGAAGTACGATAAATACTCCACTATCGAACGTTTGCGTGACTTGGAGGATGCCAAACTAAGCGAGTCGCGGATAGAACAAGTTATCGGCACGGAACAAAGAAGCGAATATAGCGAAGCAGATCTTAGAATTGCATTAAAGGCGTATGCGGAAGAGCAGGAGAGTGAAGAGGAATACTTTATCGTTAAGATCGATGAAATTGTCCCCCCCGCAAAGTTGCAGACCTTCGCACGGCTGTTTGTCAAAAATAACATATACCTTGCACACCCGCTTTTTGCGAACGTCCTGAAGCTTTCCGATAGCCAAAAAGATCGTATCAAAGCCCAAATTGCGACTCATCGGGAGATTCATCGAAGTATGCGAGATGCATTCGAAGCAAAAGAAAGAGACGCACGAGGCGATTTGCCAGCAAGCCCCCCGAAAGGAGTTCCCGCCTATATCACTGATCCTGAATTCCGAAGAAGTTATCTAAGGCCCTTTGCGGAACTTACGCCAACTCAATTTCGAATTGCCGCGGAGCCAGTTGGGATTATCTCCGCAGGTGAATCTTACGCGGACTTTCGCAAGAGACTAAAGGGAATGAACGCGGAAGTCTTTGGTGCAATTGCTGCAGCAGGCGAAGCGGAAGAGAAAAGCTCCGGCTTGAAAGCGAACTAGTTTTTGCAGAGAACCTAACCGCGGTCGCTGAAGAACTAGGAGTCAAGGAAGCTAGTTGGTGCCATCCATGGCGCCGTTTGCGGAAAGCTGTTAGGTTACAAGGCTTGACTATGTCCGCGAGATCTAAGTTCCATAAGACGGAGTGCCGTGACGGCGCTGCGATTGTCACGGCCTACGGTTGGTCCCGCAACTGAAAGAGGCGGCGGAGAGCGTCTAGCATGCTGGCATTGGGAGCCTTTCGCCGGGGTCAGGTTTCGCCGGGGGCCTTTCGCCGGGGTCAAACTCGCGATTCGGGATTCACATTGAGATTATCTTCAATAGCTCTCAATTGAATCACCGTTTCTTTTGATTGCTCGAGTCGCTTCGCTCCGCGACGAATAAGGTCCGATGCACTGTCCGGATGGCTCAAGCCAAATCGTTCAGATAGTTCCCGCAACGTCACTCGGGTATAACGACGGCACAGATAAGCTGCCATCTCGCGACCGGCCGCAGAGCTGCGAAACCCCACGTATTGTTCGGGAGTTACCTGGA
>JANPLP010000436.1:0-4613 GCA_031426595.1 Planctomycetia bacterium
GGAAGCATCCGACGCCGATGGGCTAGCTGGCCCAACGAAGTTGATCGGCAATGCGTTTAAGTTGCAAGCATCGAAACTTGCTGACATAGAGAACTCCTGAGCCCAAAAAACCCCCACCACCACGAAGGAGAAGATTGGAAGCGTCGCCATTCTGCCAATTCGACGTTTCAAACAAATCAAAAGTTCCAAACCGTTGACAGACTTTCACCGAGCCGCATCACCATCCTACTTGGCATTAGGCCACCGACCATTCGCCTTGGCCCTACAACTTTGGCTGCATGCGATAAACGCCGAAAAGTTGGGAACCATGCAAAAACGCCACTCGTACCAGGTGCTTGCACCCATGCTCCCTGTTGCGGGCATTGTGTTTTTGAGGCACTACGGCGCAATCCAGCAGGATGAGCACTCCACTTTAAAGCTAATTCAGGTTAAGATAGTACTCATGTGCGGTCTGTCGCCTCTGCGATGCCGGCAGACGAAATCGTTCAAGCGTTGCTGTATTTAGGCAACCGTCGCCAATTGAAAGAGCAGTAAATGTCGATTCAGGAAAAGGTTCGTTGGAAGAATTGGGCTGATCAATTGCGCAAGGACATGATGACGAGTCTGACGCCTGAGGTCACGAAGTCGGTGAACTCGATTACGCAAGAAACCGCTACCACCAAAGCCGAAAGCACCCTGCGCAGCGTGCGCTTTTGGAAATCCTGCCAAGCTGGCAAAAGCCCGAATGACACACTTGTAATGGCAGGGTTCGTGATTGAGTTCCAAGAAGAAGAGCGTGTAGTTAGCGACATTACGCTGCGACTCAATTCAACGTGGATGAGCATCATGCAACGAGTCATCGATCGCAAGCCTACAACGGCCTAGCCAACGTCCGCTCGAAAACCAAAGCCTCCTCCAAATCGGCTTTGCTCGCTTGATAAGATGCCCCATAATTGGCTTGCCGCAAATTTTGGGGCTGGCGTGACGGATCGCGCAGTGCTACGCTGAGAATGGTGATTTAAGTCACCGATCATCCTGAATTTGACGCGCCACCTCTATTCGCGATGCGAACAGCCAAGGCAGCTCGGCTTGAGTTTGATCTCACGGCCAATAAGTTCACAGTTCGGCAACACGCTTGCCTTTCTTGTGTGGAGGCGCGAATGATGGCCTATGAACTAGCGGTTGCGATGAATCGTAACCAAAGGAACAGCGACCAACGCGTACAGATCTGCGTCGCAGTTGCCATGTGCACCAAGACGTCGGTCACTTTCGCTTAGGGGACAACCTATCGCTCCACCCAAATTCTTCCAGCAAACAAAATGGCTGAGCCTTCGCCACTCCGCTCATCCTTATATCCTCTCAATCCATCGATCGGAGTAGTATGGCTAAAGATCGCAACACAATGGCCAAGCGTCAGCGCGAGGTTGAAAAACGGCAAAAGCAAATGGACAAACGAGACAATCGCGAACGCAAAAAAACAGAATCGCCCACGGCCACGGACGAGTCGGCTTCTCGACCGCAGCGACTCTCCGATGGCGAGTTGCATGTGTTGGCAATGTTTCGCAAATACCTAATGACACCCGGCAAAATGCTCTGCATCAGCTCGCAGGACATCACGTCGATGAAAAAATCGCTCGACAAGCTGACCCTCGCAGGCCTGCTTGTTCCGGAAGAGTTCAAAGGCGGTTACTCACTGACCCGTTCTGGCTATGAAGCCATGCAAGAAATTAGCTGAGCTAGCTTTCGGCATTCAACCACCGATCTGCAAGCCAAATATTGGATCGGGAACTTTTACTTTGAAATGCGAAGGCTGCCCGTAAAGCGGCCTCGCGACAATCAACAACTTTTTGAAAGTAAAGACTATCGACTAACTTCCCACCAGCCAGTGTTCTGACTTGGTCCCTGTATCCCGCATCCCTGCGATTTACATCGATCTCGTGAGCAGCCCGCAGTAGTCTGCCACAAGAATTTTACATGCGAGAAAACAACAAACAGTGGATAAAAGTTATGGCCATCGGAAGTCAAGTCCCAGATAAAACCCTTCTGCGCAGCGTAACCCAAAAACTGGCTCAGCGTTGCAGCGGTTCCGGCAGCAAAATCAATATTGATGTAATGAGCGGCACGATAACTCTTACTGGCGCACTGGCCCAAGAGTATCAACGCAAGGCCATCATCAGCTCGATGAATACCATCACCGGGGTCAAACGAGTTGTCGACAAGATGACCGTCGCACCACCCAAAAAACGCGAAGATCGCTGATGCACCTTTAGCACTTCTCACTATTAGTCCGCCAATTCGCCGAGCCACGCTTGGGCCTCGGCGTCACTGGGCATACGCCAGTCACCGCGTGGCGACAAACTGACCGTCCCCACCTTCGGTCCATCTGGCACACACGACCTTTTGAACTGATTATTGAAAAATCTCGTCAGGAAGGTTCGCAACGTGGCACGAATTTGCTCATCACTGTAGGTCTTCGAAAATTTTGCCAAGCTTGCTAAGTGCAATATCTTTCTTGGCGTCGCCCCGAACCGAATAAAGTGATAGAGGAAGAAATCATGCAGTTCGTAGGCCCCAATCGTCCCCTCCGTTAACTGCTGGATCTGCCCACTTTCGTCCGGCGGCAATAACTCAGGCGAAATGGGCGTGCTGACCACATCCAACAGACACTGCCTCGTCTCGCCGTCAAACTCGCACTCCGCCACATACTTCACCAAGAACTTCACCAACGTTTTGGGAATCGAAGTATTGACGTTGTACATCGACATGTGGTCGCCGTTGTAAGTGCTCCACCCCAACGCTTGCTCGGATAAATCACCGGTTCCCAGCACAAATCCGCAATTCATGAGCAAAAGTGTGCGCACTCTGGCTTGCACATTCTCGAACACGAGATCATTTCGAGCCGCAGGCGGCACCCTCTGAAGTGCCTTCACGAACTCTTCCAATTCCATCTTTGATGCGTTAATACCGAACGGTTTGTGGTTCAGGCTCTTGTAAGTGTCCAAGCAAAGCTGGCGAATATCGATCTCCTCCGCAGTGATTCCCAGCCGCTTCATCAGCGTGCGCGACGCCTCTAAAGTACGCGGTGTAGTTCCAAAACCGGGCATCGTAATTCCAGCAATGCGATCCGCTGGCCAGCCATGAGATTCGCAAGTTTTGGAAGCGACCAAGAGTGCGAGCGTGCTATCAAGTCCTCCAGAAACTCCGATGTACAACCGCGAGTCAGCGGACAATCGCAAAACTCGCTTCGCCAGCCCCGCGCACTGAATACCAAACACCTCCGCGCAACGAGCATGCAGTTCGCTATCCTCTCTTGGTACGAACGGCTGCGCCACGACGACTCGGTGCGTCCCACTACTCTTTAGCGAACTTGTGAACGAAATAATCCGATACTCATTCGCAAAACGCTTCGCCGCCTGCAACCAGCTTTGAGTAATCTGCCGATCGTGCGCCAGCTTCTGTACGTCAATGTCTACGGTGGCATACGATTGCTCCAACCAAGCACAGCGATCCGCACCGATACGATCTGAGCTTGCCAACAACGAACCATTTTCGGCAATCATGCAGTGCCCACCAAAAACCAGATCGGTCGTCGACTCCGTCGGCCCGGCACTTGCATAAGCGTAAGCAGCCAAACATCGTCCCGATTGGCTGCGCACTAGCAGCTCGCGATAACCAGCCTTGCCAACTATTTCATTGCTCGCCGATAGATTCAATAGCAAATTGGCGCCCGCCCCAGCTTGCAAACTGCTCGGAGGCACTGCCATCCACAAGTCTTCGCAAATCTCGATGCCCACCACCAAATCCGAGCACTTGAACAGCAGGTCGATCCCAAACGGCGCTTCGCCCAGTTCCCCAAACTCCGCCACAGGCGGCTCACTACCGTCCGCCGCGGCGAACCACCTCGCTTCATAAAATTCTTGATAGTTCGGCAAGAATTGCTTCGGAACCGCGCCAAGAACTTGGCCGCGACAAATCGCTACGGCCACGTTGAACAATCCTCCATGCGCACGCAAGGGCATGCCCACAACAACCAACTGATCGCGATCCTCGGTATGCTTTACCACCTGTCGAAGCGCTACGAGGGCTTGGTCAAGCAATTGCTGCTGGCCGAACAAGTCGCCGCAGGTGTAGCCCGTCAACGACAGCTCGCCGAAAACAACGACATCACTATCCCGAAATTGATCGAGCATTTCGCAGGCCGCGATGGCATTGGAGATCGGCGCAGCGACGTGCGTTCTATGCCCTGCCGCCGTTACCTTCACAAATCCGAACTGGTTCATAGTTACTTTCCAAACCACTCTAATCTCGCCCCTCGGTTGCCCGGGCACGATCGATTGATGTTACGTGCTCGCCGCAACTTTAAACTGACCTCGTGAAACTACCAACGGTACCTGCGAAGCGAACAGCCATCTGAAGTCGACCTCAACCTTATTGCGCTCGAATGAGAGGCTGGACGGAAAGCCCCTGGCGCGAATAATTTCGATTGCCCTCCCATCATGCATGATGAAGCCGCGGTACGCTATGGGACAATCGCTGTGTGATGGGGAAGTGAGTTGCAAAGCTGCGGTGACACACTTCATTGCACCGCTATATTTAAACCAATACACTTTGTTTCTATCGTGTTACTCGGTGTT
>JANPLP010000437.1:0-2828 GCA_031426595.1 Planctomycetia bacterium
TAACAGGCGTCGCGGGCGGGGCGGCAAGATGTTGATTCGCCCCGAGCCAAGTCAAATCAGCTTAACACTTCGCAGTTTTCCGTTTCTTGCCCACACGGTTCGCTTGTTCGACCTTGGCAATGTAGTCTGATGCCAGGGGAACTTTGCAGGCGGTGTCGCCCATGTTGATCTCTAGAACACCGATGCGTTTGGCGGTGGCTTTGGCTTTAGCCAATAGCGGTTTGACATAGCAGCCCACGCCAATGACGAAGCCGTTCATGACATACTTCACTCGATCATTGGCTTGATGAATTTCGCCTTCGACGGTTTTGAGCAACTGTTCGAGCTCGGCCAGATTCAAGTCACTGTCGGCTCGGGTTGCGATGGCGGCAGAGTAGGTGCACCAGCCCGAACATTGAATGGCGATGGACTTCGCTTTAATCCACTTCATGGCAATTTTAAATGCGTCGGGATTTTCCGACGCAACGAATGGGACCGAGTACTCGCTGAGCATGTGCCACCATGCGGACTTCGCCCACTGATCGAGTTGCTTGGAAGTCATTTGGCTTCCATCAGCGGCCAGTCCGGCTAAATACATGGCATCGGAATTGCCGGTGTCCCAAAGCGCGAGCGCCAACTCTTGATTGCCTTTGATGCGTTTGAGGATCTTTTTTAGATCGCCAACTTTGACGCCGAACATGGGTCCGTCGGCTCCGTGGCGGCGGAACGTCTTGACGGTTTGTTCTGATCCTAGCTGTTCAAGTTCTTCCATCACTTCCGCGAGTGTGGTCATCAAAGGTCTCCAATTTTCTTGGAAGTGAATTAGATCCTGGCGATTCGTTGCAAGTTAGCCTACGATGGGAATCTCATTGTAATAAGTTGCGATATCGTACTCCCATTTTGCAAACCAATTTTGTGACAGATCCTTCGGCTGGCAAACCGCCACGACGTGAACGCTATACCGGTAAGAACCCGCGGCGATTCGATCAGAAATACAAAGAGCATGCGGCTGAGCGTTACTCGGAGGATATCGACAAAATTTTGAGTAGCGGCAAGACGCCTGCTGGCTCGCATCGTCCGATTATGGTGCAAGAAATTCTGGAAGTCCTGCGGCCCGTTCCTGGAGAGATAGCCGTCGATTGCACGTTGGGCCATGGAGGTCATGCAAGCCGCTTGCTGCAAGCGATTCAGCCGGGTGGCAAGTTGATCGCTTTGGATGCAGACCCGCTGGAGTTGCCGAAGACTGAACTGCGCCTGCGCGCTTCGGGCTGTGCGCCCGAAGCGTTGGTGGTAGTTCGATCGAATTTTGTGGGGCTGGCGCATACTCTTGCGACGCATGCACCAGAGGGAGTCGATGTGTTGCTGGCAGATCTTGGTTTGTCTTCGATGCAGATCGACGATCCGAAGCGAGGTTTTTCTTACAAGCAAGATGGGCCGCTTGATATGCGGATGAATCCACAGAGAGGCTTGTCCGCGGCCGCTTGGATTGCCAAGACGTCGGTCGACGAGTTAGCGAGTGCATTAACCGAAAATGCGGATGAGCCCAAAGCAGAAGTGCTTGCAAGTGCAATTCTAAAATCTCAGGCAGATGCACCGCTGACGACGACGCAAGGGTTGGCATTGGTCGTGCGCCGGGCGATGAAAAACGCTCCTGAGGCAACTGTGAGTGCGGCAGTACAGCGGGTTTTTCAAGCGATCCGGATCGCTGTGAACGATGAGTTCGGATCGCTCGATGCGCTGTTACGTCAGTTGCCCTCCAGTATGAAGTCTGGGGGACGGATAGCGATACTCAGCTTTCATTCGGGGGAAGATCGCCGAGTCAAAGCGGCGTTCAAGTCAGGTCTTGCTTTGGGAAAGTTTGCTCAGATTTCAGAGGACGTTGTTCGGACATCGTTTGCGGAGCAACACAGCAACCCGCGGTCAGCGTCCGCCAAGCTGCGATGGGCGATTTGTCAGTAGTGTAGGATTACAAAAGAAATCGGTTGCGAGTCAGGCTCAATCCGAACGCAGTGAGAATCGTTTTTTAATCCGCTGGCTTCGGTGATCATCAACGTGAACCGATCGTAGTATCGTTCCAGGCATCGGGTTCGCAGCAATATCAAGTTCATAGCGATATTTCAGCTTGGTCACCCCTAAAGGTCCATGCGAGCGAGTGTTATAATCGCTCGAGAATGTCGTCGCTGCAAATTGTCGTCGCTACGAAGCCTCACCAACTCCTGATTTAACGATCGCTACACCATGATCAAAGCGGCAATTGTAGGTTGCTCCGGTTATACCGCAATCGAAGCGATTAAGATTCTGCTGCGGCATCCTAACGTTCAAATAGTTGCCGCGACTAGTCGACAGGCTGATGGAACGACGATCGACGCGATGCATCCGCAGTTGACTGATCGATTGAATTTGATCGTTGAGGACTTGTCGCCCGAGCAGATTGCGAATCGCTGTGATGTGGCGTTTTGTTGTCTGCCTCATGGCGCATCGGCTCCGATCGTTTCCAGGTTGTTAGCGGGTAACTGCCGTGTGATTGACTTGAGTGCTGATTATCGACTTAGCACGCCGCAACTGTATAAAAAGTGGTATGGAGAAGAGCACACCGATCCAGGCAGATTAGGTGGCACTCCGTACGGGTTGCCCGAGTTGTTTGAGGACCAGATTCGAACGTCGAAGTTGATTGCGAACCCAGGTTGTTACCCGACTAGTGCGATATTGCCACTGGCTCCATTGATCAAGCATGGATTGATCGAAACGTCTGGGATCGTGGTGGATTCGAAGAGCGGTGCGAGCGGAGCGGGACGGACGCCCAAGACAGGGACGCTGTTCTGTGAGATCAACGAAGGTTTTTCAGCTTA
>JANPLP010000438.1:0-3424 GCA_031426595.1 Planctomycetia bacterium
GAAGAAGCGATCAAGAGCTCACTGATGCGTGATATTGTAGTTCGAGTGAATTGGACTGGCGATGCTGACCTTGACATCCGAGTGCGTGAACCGGCTGGGACGATCTGCTCACTGTCAGAACCGCAATCGATAGGCGGTGGCGTGTTGCTAGGGGACACCTCGAGTGTGACTGAGTCGGCAAAGGTTGGCGGGTTCTCTGAGTACTATGTTTGCTCGCAGGGTTTCGCTGGACAGTACGACATTTTAGTTCGTCGAGTATGGGGTCAAGTGACTGGTGGTAAGGCGACGGTTGAAATCTACACCGACTATGGCACAGCGGATCAGAAGTTGATTGTCAAGCAACTGGACTTGAGCGAGAAGGACAGTTTGATTCAAGTGGCGGTGAAGAATGGTCATCGTCGCGAGCCGATCGCGTCCGCCCAGATTGCTCATGCCCAGAAGCAGCGGATCGAAACCAGCCGCGCGATTCTTGGCCAGATGGCACCTGTGGTAGAGGACGGTAGCACGAGCGATGGCGGCAGTGGTTCTGAGTACGCATCGATGCAGCAATTCCGCCAAGGCGTTGGCAACAACAACCGATTTGGATTCCCAGGCGGTGGTGCCGTCGGTTACATGCCGCAGATCACCACGATCCCATCGGGAGCTAACTTGACGGTCGCGGGCGTTATTTCGGCAGACCGCCGTTATGTTCGAATTGCTCCGACGCCATTCTTCTCGGACATCGGCCAAGTAACCACGTTCAACTTCGTGACCGGTGCAACGGGCGCAGGCGGGGGTGCTGGTGGTGGAGGTGGTGGCTTCGGCGGTGGTGGTATCGGAGGCGGCGGTGGTGGCGGAATTCTATAAGCCATCTGTGGCACGATTGTCGTTGCACAGAGAAAACTGAGCGAATGAAACATGACCCGCAGCCTTCTGGTTGCGGGTCTTTTCTATTTGGCAAAATCTCCTTTGGCAAAATTTCCTTCAGAGGGACGAGCTCACAAAACCGCTTTGCTGGTTGAGCTGCAGTATTTTTAACTAGAACGATTGCACAGGAAAAGTGAAATCCGTTCGAAGGCCCTGGCTGAATAACTAGAACCCCCAGCGACCTCATGGCGAGGTTTCCTGGATTTTAGTGTGGCCAGCTCAGAATTTGCCTAATAAACTTGTGCATAGGACGGAAGTATTTGCTCGACCGGCGACGTTCTTTTTTCGGGATCCTGCCAGCAAATTCTCCTGGGTTTGGGGAATTCTGAAACGCACATGGGATCCGTCCTTGAAGCCTTTTTGACATGGTTCACAAGCACGTCCTCAGTTGGAGTCCGATGTAATGCTGATCACTAGACCAATTATGTTGACCGCCATGGCGCTTCTGCCATCGGTCGCTTTTGCCTTTCAGCCGCCAACGCAGAGCAGCAGCCGATGGGCAACGTACCAGAATGCGGCTGGTGAAAATTACTTCGCTTTATCGCTACAGACCGTCCAAGCACTGCCAACTGCAGATCAAGTTGAAGTGGTAGTGATCATCGACACTTCAGCTTCGCAAACGGGGCAAGTGCGATTGGAATCCATCGAGGTTTTGAATGAACTTGCAGCCAACGTGCCTTTGAATGCCAAGGTGGCACTACTGGCCAGCGATGTGGATACGGTTGTACTGTCGGGCGGTTTGGTCTCGGCGACTGATTCAAAATTTGAGTCCGCTGTCGCGCGCCTTCAGAAACGTGTCCCGCTTGGAACGACCAATCTAAGCCTCGCGCTGCGAACTGCTCTTGCACAGTTCTCGCAAACTTCATCGCAGAAAACAATCGTTTACATCGGAGATGGGATCAATCGAAATCAGTTGCTTACTCCCGAGGAGCATCGTACGCTGGTGGAAGATCTCGTGGGACGTCAAGTTACTGTATCCTCGCTGGCGATCGGCCCGGTTGTCGATGTTGCCAACCTAGCGGCACTTTCGAACAATACAGGTGGGATCTTCTTGGCTCGTGACGAAATTGAAGAATCAACGCAAGCCATCGGTCGCATGTTAGGTTCAAGTGTTTCCCTACCGGTCTTATGGCCTACTAAAGTGGAAGCTCCTAAAGCACTATCGACTTACTTCCCCGCCAGGTTTCCGCCGTTGCGAACGGATCGCGACTCGGTGGTAGTCGGACTATCAAAGGAAGCTGCCGAACCGGGCAAGCTGGTAATGAAAGGGACTGCGGGCGGGAAACAGATCGAACTGACTTGGAATGTCAAACCAGAAGTCAGCAATCCTGATCTTGCATTTCTTCCTAGAGTCGTGGAGGCGGCGAAACTTGACGGTGGAATCAATCTGCCCGCTCTCGGGTCGGCTGGTCTGCGAGCGATGAGTTTCGCGCTCGCCGATAGTTCCACTGAACTGGTTAAGGCCGGTCAATTCGCGCTGAAATCAGGCGACATCGAAGGAGCGAAACGTATCGCTGAAGAGGCACTTAAGAGCGATCCGAATAATGCTGAAGCGACGACGTTGCTGAACGCCGCTAAGAAGTTACTCGAAGCGAATCCGACTGGGGCGGCCAAGGCACCTGCACCGTCGCGGAAATGATCCATTCCGACGGACAGCATTCAGCTCAATGGGATTCAGCTCACTGGGATTCAGCTCAATCGGCGCTCATGACGAGTCAGCGGTCGATTTTTTGCGATTGCGAAGATGGCACCGAGAAGAGTTTTCGTACCCAACCGAGTAAGGCAAAGAACGCTCCACCACCTAACAGCAGAGCACCTGCCCAAGCTCCGATTCGCGGTTTGATTGCCCACAATACGAGAACGATGATTAAAGAAATGAGCATGGTGCCGCGTAGTCGCTGCCAACCGAATCGTTCTAACTGGGGCGCGGCCAGCCAAGCGACGCCCAGAACAATACCAACCTTTACAAGAGTACCCGAGAAGTACTCGCCACTATTCGTTTCCTGACCGGGCCAGACCGCGATAAGTATTCCCGCTGCTAACAGAACTGCGGCTGAAACTCCGAGTACGGTGCGATGCCATTTGCGATCGTTCAACCCTTCTTGGTTCATAACCGCCCGAGTCCTTCCAGCCAACGCGCGATGGGCTCGAGCGGAACCATCTCCCACTTGCCCGGAGCAAAGTCGGTGAGCGGAACAACATTGACCCAGAAACCGTTTTCATCCAACTGCCTGACCGCCTCCTTCAGGTCATCAGGTTTTCCCGCAATCAGAAACTGAAGCGATTCCAGCGGCGCGTTTTCGGTTTTGAGTGGTAGCGACTCCAATTGAGTTCCAATGGCAAGTGTACCAGCGACTCTTCGTCGATCGATCACCGCAGCGAGAATTCCGAGTCGTCCACCTACTCCGAGTCCCCCGAAAACAATCTTGGATGCGTCGAGCTTATAAGCATTTTCGAGCCGGCCAAGGACGCGTCCCGCCAGTTCGACTTCTTCGTAATTGCCACCGGCACCAGCCGC
>JANPLP010000439.1:0-3199 GCA_031426595.1 Planctomycetia bacterium
CCACCTTTTCGAACGCTTTGTTCCAGAACTCGATACCGCTCTTCACCCAGCGACGATAGCGGACGGGTGTAGTATGTTCGACATAAAATCGAATCGGCTCGACAGGCGGCGAAATGCGCAGTGAGGCGTCGCGCTTCTGCAGGTGCCAACGATTGATGAAGTTAATATCAACTTCGTCTTCTTTGTACTTGCCGTAGTCAGCGTATTTGGTGGTGAAGTAACCGATGCGTTGATCGGCGACGCGAGGGCTGTAGCCGGTGGAAGCTGGAATCTCACTGATCGAGTAATACAGGGTCTGAAGTTTTCCGCTGGCGTCCGGCATTTCCCATGCGATTTCGACATTGTTTGGAAACGCTTTGTGTTTCACTAACTTGGCCAAGCCTGGGTTGCGACTACGGCCGGCGGCGCCGAAGAATACCGATGCGTTACCGACGAGCAGTTGATCACCATCAACCAAGAAACCACCTTTAGGCGAGATTCCGAGAATTGGCAGATCGAGCAGCACTTCCGCTGTGAAGAGACGCTTGACCGAGTCCTTCGACTCGTTGTCACCGTTCGAGCGAATTGCGACGTTAGGACTGATCAGTGCCATGCGTTTGTTGTATTGACGCCACTGCACGTAGAAATCGCCGGCTTGTAGACCTGCGAAAATCTGTCCGCTGGCGACGGTCAGACCGATGAAGTATTTCTTCTCGGCATAGTTCTTGGGGATCTCGAGTAGCAGTTGACCATCTTTTTCTTTGACGTACACGTCGTACATCGTGCGCCCATCTTCGGGCGCGGGTTCCACTTTGGTATAGCCTTCGATGACTTTGTCGAATGGCGGGTAATCGTCAGCAGCTTGGGCTGTGTTGACGACGCTGAAGGCGGCCAGCAAACCGACAAGGCAACTGCTTGTGGAAACGATTCTCATCAAACGCATTGATTAGAGCCCTCTCTTTTGGGAAGGAACAGTTTTGAAAACTGCAGAAAAACTGCTTATAACTTGGACCATTCTATTACTCTAGTCCATCAAGCCCTACGGTGGCTTCTTCCAAACCCAGGCTGACTCCCTAAGTCCGGATAATCTCGACCCCGAGCCGCATCGCGGGGCGTCCACTCAGTATACGTCAAAAAGAAGGATTGCTGCGGGTCACCGCTAAAACATGCACAAACCGCAAATTTAGAAGCGGTCAAGCGCATTTTATCCGTTTTCTGTTGATGTATGGCTGAGCGACTTTGCCAAGTTTGTTTATTATAACGAATGCAAAACCCTGCCAAGGAAAAAATCTAGCGAGGGCCAGCGAAGGATTCTCCCGATGAAGTTGCAGCTTGGATTTGAAAATGATCGATGAAGCCGCCCGTGAGCGTCGATTTGTGGACCCTATTAACGTTCCGCTCCAGAACGCCTCCAAATACGACGTGAAGCCTACAAGAGTGCGGGTAGTTCTTCCTGCATTCAATGAACAAGACGCACTTGAAAATCTGATTGAGCGCATTGTTCAGTCGTTAAGCGAAACGCCATGGGACTTCGACATTCTGGTTGTGGACGATGGAAGTAGCGATCGGACAGTTAGCGTCGCGCGTCGCATGCAAGAGTTTTATCCAGTGCGTTTGGTTTGCCACGAAGTGAATCAGGGGCTGGGAGCCGCGATCACAACTTGTCTTACTCGCGGCATCGACGGTCTCGATGACGAGGATATCGTTGTTGCTATGGACGCGGACAATACGCATCCCCCGCAACTTATTTCCCGAATGGTCCCCATGATTCGTGAAGGTTACGACATCGTCATTGCTTCACGGTTTCAACCTGGCGGCAGAGTGGTGGGGCTCACTAAGCATCGTGAATGGTTGAGCGTCGCGGCGCGGGTCGTGATGCGAACGGTCTTTCCTGTGCGCGGGTGCCGCGATTATACCTGCGGCTACCGAGCCTATCGCGTTGGCCTTTTACGTAAGGCATTGCTCCATTACGAAGGAAAGTTAACCAGCGAAAAAGGCTTCGCCTGTATGGCTGACCTCCTTCTAGCCTTGAATGCTTTAGGAGCAGTCATTGGAGAAGTGCCATTGCTGTTGCGTTACGATTTCAAACGCGGTGCTAGCAAGATGAAAATCTTCCAAACGATCCAGCGAACGATTCGCATGGCCTTGCGTCATCGCTTTGGCCGGAAAGTAGTCTAACACCGTGGCACAACATTCCCACGAGCCGCCTCAGCCACAACATTCGCAACCTTCGCACCCTTCGCAACCTTCGCACCCCTCGCAACATTGGGCAGTCGTAGGTGGCGGCATGCTTGGTCTGGCGACCGCTTGGCGTTTAGCCGAGCAGGGGCAAAAAGTGACCTTACTTGAATCTGCACCGGAGCTTGGCGGATTGACAGGCGCCTGGCAATTGGGTGACACAAGTTGGGACCGCTTTTACCACGTCACTCTACTCTCCGACAAACGCCTGCGCGCGTTACTAGACGAAATCGAACTCGAGCAAGAGATCCGGTGGGTGCAGACTCGCACAGGCTTCTTCAGCGGTGGAAGGCTCTATTCGCTCAGCAGTTCATTCGATTTTCTAAAATTCCCTCCACTTTCGTTGTGGCAAAAATTTCGTTTGGGGAGCACTATTTTTTATGCTTCGAAACTTCGCGATTGGAAAGCTCTCGAGCGGATTACAGTCGAAAAGTGGCTGCGCAGGCTCAGCGGCAAGAGCACGTTTGAAAAGATCTGGTTACCGTTGCTGAAAGCCAAATTGGGCGACGCCTACAAACGGACTTCAGCGGCCTTTATTTGGTCGTACATCGACCGTATGTATAAGGCTCGCCGCAGCGGCATGAAGCGTGAGATGTTCGGTTACGTGCCAGGCGGTTATCGACGCATCCTCCAAGTCCTCGGTGCGGCACTGGAATCGCGAGGCGCAATCATCGCCACTTCCTGCCCTGTAACGGAGGTCGTCCACGATTCCAGAACTCATCAGCTACGAGTGACCTGCGGCCACGGAACCAATCTGCGTACAGAGCACTTTGACCGCGTCATCATGACCGTCCCCTCGCCAGTTATCAATACTGCATGCGTCGACTTGAACAGCGATGAACAGGCTAGGCTAAAAGGTGCGGAGTACCTGGGAGTCATCTGCACCTCGTTGCTGCTCGATCGACCGCTGGCAGGCTACTATGTCACTAACGTCATCGATTCATGGGTTCCACTCACAGGAATCATTGAGATGGGAGCGATC
>JANPLP010000440.1:0-11090 GCA_031426595.1 Planctomycetia bacterium
ACTTTCCGCCAAGATAAGTTCCCACAGCCGCCATTCCGAAAGGGAAAACCATCGCAGATTTCGCTACACGCAAAAACCCCAAAGATACTTCTATTATGAGAAGTATCGCGGCAAATATTTTGGCAGGCATTCCACCACGGGCGGCAAGAAAGAAAAAGGGCGCAATAGACAGTGTTATAAACAATTCCATTTGATAGATAACCCCTGGCAAAATATAATTGAGGCTACCAAATTCGTTGGGCAGGGTATATCGATAGCGTATAAACGACCCGACTAGTAAGGAGGCGATACCAACCCGAAGAGCACGTGATTCAGGTGTTACCTGATTGGAAGTTGCCATCACATTCCAAACTGGAATGCATGAATTGCACAAAAAGTACGCCATTACCAAAAGCATGAAGTACACTGTGTTCAATAGATTAACATTCAGCAGGGTTAATTGATCTACAGGAAAGTGGACGGTTGCGCGCCTTATCGTTTCTGAGTCGCCAAAGGTGTACAACAAAGGCCCCCATCCAAAATATATACCATAACTAAATAATGCCCAAGTAATTGGACTTGTAATCTTTGTGCTATCCAGTCGAATGAGCGTTATTGTCGCCCATAAACATGATATTAATGTTGCCACCGGACAAGCCGCATTTAGAATTGTGACAATGGCATCTGAAGAATCGAATAAGCCTGTTAGCAGAAATAGCAAACTCACTATATGTATCCAAAAAAGCGTCTTATAGATACGATTGCTGTTCGCCCGTTGCAGATTATCTCTCATTGTCTATTCCGACTCATTCAAATAGCGATCTGATATATAGGTCAAGACAAGTGTTCCCGCAATAGTTCTAGTACGAACCACAATGCTCTTCCGACGACAAATCAGCAAACTTTGAATTCATTCGTATAATCGGAAAACATTTGCATTAAAACTACGACGACGGCGTCGTAGCAGAAGTATCGTTTGCTGCAACTCGAATAATTTCTTTTAATCGATCTACATACGTGTTTCGACCATTAACAACTATTCGCTCGAAGCATCCACTAGCAAGTTGGCGTCGCAGGGTAACGTCTTGTCTCAAGACGTCTATCGCTTCGATTAGCTGGGTCGAGTCTTGGAAGAACAATGCGCTATCTCCAAGAAATTGGCGATGCTCCTCTGAATCTTCTGCTACCATGGCGGTTCCAATAGCAGCGATCTCAAAAGTTCGCATGACGTGCCCATCTCGATTAGCATGTCTTAGCATGCAAATCGCTACTTTCGCAGCACTTGTTGCCTTACGAAGCAATTCGGGTGCGACTTGTCCACGTACAGATGATTTTAAGATTGGGAAACGATCCCAATAGGAACCATAGATTGAAAGATCAATTCCCTTTCTTACAACTTCCGAGAGAATTCCACCTCTAATTTTATCCCCGCCCCCGACAAAAACTACGTCTGAAAAGGTTTCTGCTTTCAGGGGTTGAATTTCCGGATAACAGAAACGGGGTTCGTACGCAAAAGGCATGAAATAGACTCTATTACAACCTATTGATCTCAATTCATGCAGATTTCGCGTTCTTGTACTGAATACAATATTATATCGCCGAATGGATTCAAAGAACCATTTTGCTTTTAATCCTGCGTTCCAAGGATCGTCCGTCAAGTACGAAACTAGGACAGCGGATCCGTTGTTCATCTCTGCCAGGATCTTCGCATTTATTGGTGCGATGCCTGTACTTAAAATAATAGATGGTTGGAAATGCTTGAATTCATCGTAAACATAATTGGAAAAGCGGTTCAAATACAAAGGACGGTGATCGGCAAATCGCCATACTAAACTTTGAATGTAATTTTTTCTGCGGAAAGCTTTGTTCGAATCACAAATGCGATACTCGATCCCTAATTCGTCAGCAGCCCATTGAAAACTCTGGCCAACATTTGTTCCGCCCATGCCACCTATGATGAGTAATTTCGTGTCACCTGTACTAAGCATAAGATTCGTTGGTTTTTGTTCCTCCGCGCATTTTGTATTAGCTATATCATGTCAAATAGGTACTTAGCAATTTCGGCTGGAGAGCATCTCGCAAGATCAAGCAACTTCTCTCGGTCAATAAATCCCTTCTTGTACGCGATTTCTTCTAGGCAAGAGATACGCAATCCCTGCCGCTGCTCGAGTGTTTGCACAAAATTGCTCGCTTGCAATAGCGCTTCGTGTGTCCCCGTATCTAACCATGCGAATCCCCGACTGAGGGGTTCCACGTGTAGTTCTCCGTCACTCAAATACTGTCGGTTCACGTCCGTGATTTCAATTTCGCCTCGCGGAGACGGTTTAAGGTTAGCAGCGATTTCTAGAACGCGATTGTCATAGAAGTACAATCCAGGAATCGCAAATTTGGATTTCGGGTTCTTTGGCTTCTCTTCAATATCGATGGCTTTGCCATCGCTCGAAAAGGAAACGACACCATAGCGTTCGGGGTCTCGTACGGGATAAGCAAAAACAGTGGCCCCTTTTGTTCGCTGGCAGGCCCGCTGGAGCAACGACTGGAATCCTTGTCCATAAAAAATATTGTCACCCAAAGCGAGAGCGACACGACTCTTGCCCACGAAGGAGTTTCCGACGATAAAGGCATCCGCCAAACCGCGTGGAGATTCTTGCACTCGATAGTCCATCGTCAGTCCGAACTGGCTCCCGTCTCCAAAAAGCCTTCGAAAGTTCGGAAGATCAACTGGCGTAGAAATGATCAAAATTTCGCGGATGCCCGCTAGCATTAACACCGATAACGGGTAGTAGATCATTGGTTTATCGTACACGGGCAGCAACTGCTTGCTAACGGCCAGCGTAAGTGGGTGCAAACGAGTTCCGGACCCTCCTGCTAAAATAATGCCTTTAATTGAATCACTCATTGTTGTGCTTTTTGAACCGGTATAGAGATCACTATCTTTTTTGTGTAGGCCTAACCATTCCAATGTTGCATTGCATTTTCAAGCGATTCGATAACCGGCGTGAGCTTGAGACCCGCTTTCGTAGCCTTGCTTGAATCCAAAACGCAGTTAGACCTAGGGGTCTTTGCTGCCATCTCCATGAAATCCACTTCGTCTCGGAAAAACTGGAACTGCTTATCAGCTAACTTGTGTTTGGAAATCAGTTTACAAACATCGCTTGTCCAGACACTGCCGGGATTGGTCAAGTTATACGTACCAAACGGCAGTTTCAACTGAAAACAGTCAACGCACGCCTTTACAAACTCATCCAGGCAGGAGAGCGAATTTTCCGCTTCTAGTAGTCTTTCATAGGCGATTAACTTCTGAATGTAATTGCGTGGATTGGCGGTATTGTTAAAGGGTATTCGCAGACGCCAAACGTAACAATTATTTGATCCAGCGATCACTTCTTCGCCTAACGCTTTGGTTCCTGAATAGAAACTGCAATTGTTTTGCCGAAAAGAGAAATTCGGCGCATCTCTTTCTGTAAAACCCTTGCCATCCTTATTGCGGCCAGTGAATATGCAGCCAGAGGAAACATGCCCCCAGGGAATGTTCATCGCATGCGTCACTTCGCTGAGTACAGCGGGAAGCAACGCATTGCCAGCGAGGCATTCACGCTTATGCAACTCACACGCGTCAACATTCGGCTTGCCAGTATAACCAGCGCAGTTGATCACGTAGTCCGCATTGATATCTTCTAGGCACTGTGTTACTTTAACTACGTCTTGTAAATTTACGACGTTAGATTTTACGGCAGTCCAGGCAAGTCCATATTGATTCAATACGGATTGAAACTGCGTACCCACGAAGCCAGAGGAACCTAGAAGTGCAATCATAAAGTATTTTTTAATTCGGGTTTGTTATACGATTGCATTGGCCGCCCCTTGGCGTTGCAACTGATAGGTTCCGCTGAGAATGGGTTCGTACCATGCCGCATTGTTCAGGTACCATTGAACCGTTTTTTCAAATCCCGATGTGTTATCTTGAAGCGGCTTCCATCCTAATTCCTGCCTAATTTTTGATGCGTCAATAGCGTACCGGAAATCGTGCCCAGGCCGATCTGTCACAAACCGAATTAATGATTCGTAAGGTTTATGATCGTCACGGGGGCGGAGCCGATCCAAAATTTCGCATAGCCTTTGCACCAAGCAGATATTCTGCATCTCATTGTCTCCACCAATGTTGTATGTCTCACCCACTCTCCCGCCCTCTAAAACCGCTAACAGGGCTCGACAGTGATCCTCGACATACAACCAGTCTCGAACGTTACTTCCTGTGCCATAAACGGGTATGGACTCGCCCCGAAGCGCCTTTAAGATGACCACGGGAATCAATTTCTCCGGAAACTGATATGGACCGTAGTTGTTTGAGCAGTTGGTTACAAGAACCGGTAAACCATAAGTGCAGTTCCAAGCACGTGCGAGATGATCGGATGCCGCCTTGCTGGCAGAATAGGGCGAATGGGGATCGTATCGTGTGGATTCCGAAAAAGAGCCTGTTTCGCCCAATGCCCCGTATACCTCATCCGTTGAAACATGCAGGAAACGGAACGACGACTTTCGGTCAGAACTGAGCTGCCCCCAGTATTGCCTGGCAGCACAAAGCGCACTGAAAGTGCCTGTAATATTCGATTGTATGAACACCCCAGGTTCGTCGATTGACCTGTCAACGTGACTTTCAGCCGCTAGGTTAGCAATCCAATCCGGTTGAAACGATGAAAAGGCTTGCACCATCGACGAAGTATTGCAAATATCCATAATGGACAACGAATAGCCAGATACCTCTTGTTGTTCAATTAGAGACATTGGATTTGCAGCATACGTCATTTTGTCAATATTCAGAACCTTGTGTCCACAACTCAAAAGTAGCTTTACAAAATTAGTTCCAATGAAACCTGATCCACCAGTAACAACGATTTTAACCATAAACCTTCTTCCAATATACTAAAATACACTTGGACGAATCCCCCAACACTAGGACGTCACTTTTAACCATCTATCTGGGAGAGCATCATTACCTGGAAAAGCGCGTGAAGCAACAACCAATGAATCAGAGTATTGCTGTTCACTTAGCCAAGCACCCCACCAATAAAAAGAACTGTGCGAGACAACATGATGTCGGCATTGGGTTATAAGCCATAATCTTGGAACTGCTCCAACAAATCCCTCGTCGTGAGTAACGAAGCGAATTGGCCCCGGCAACTCTAAATGGTCTAAAATCGGAAAACGCTTTGTACAAAACACATAGAAAATCGGGGACTTTACTGTCTCAATCAATCGCATGGCAGCTTCGCGATAAAAATCCGGTTTTGTTATGGATGTTACCGGTTGCCCACTCACAACGGGAACTTCCTCGAAAAGTCTGACTCCAACAGCGACGGAATTTGCGGATCGCATTTCTCTTCCAAGTTCCAGAAACCGTTCCTCAGTTGGCGAAATTGGCGTGAGCTCCGCAGAAATCTCGCTACGGCAATCATCAAAGTATTTTTCAGATTGCCAGTAACCTCTCATCCACGCACAGCGAGAAAGCGACAGTGTTTTTACACTTAAATCAAAGTCCGATGTACTCTCTGAAACCTGAAGTCCCCAGGGGCGGCGCCTATTCCGTGCAAAATCCTTGAACATCCGCTCCCATATTCGTTCCGAGTAATATATCGTCGAGGAAGTAACACCTGAGTGCATTGCCTTAATCGGCAACTGTCCGAGCTCAAAATTGCGACGAAAGACCTTGTCTCGGTTGAATCCGGTTTGCGTATCCAAGAATAACCTGCTCTTATTCCGAATAGCAATAGAACGGCCGGCAGCGTATTGAAACATCTGGTTGCCGAGCCCTCCCATGAGTTGAACTGTTAGAGTTGCGATTTTGTATTACTCCTCGTTCCATCCAGTCGAAAACAGTTGTGGAAGGTGTTTTGCGAACATAATGTCCGTTTGTGTAAGTCGACCATCCACCGGTCGTTGAACGTATGAGCAAAAGTCGAATACTTGAAAGTCAAACTGAGCAAGGTAGGATACAATCTCATGCAAGAAAGGCGTTTCCTGGTAGCTACGCTGTACATGTGTTTCTATTAAAAGGATCTTTGCGGTTTCCAGACATTTCGTCGCACCTCTCAGCGCCTCTAATTCATGCCCTTGAATGTCGAATTTAATAAAATCTGGTGGAGAGAAAGCAGATTCTTTTAATAGATCGTCGAGTGTTTTAACTCGAACTTTTATACTAGAGGATTTATTTTTTGCAAACTCGCTCGTATAGAAACTGGATTGGTCGCTACATTCGTACAGATCAAGCATGCCACCATCCGAACCGACAGCGCCAGAAAAAACCCCGTATCCTTTACCAATCTGTGCAATCGACAGAAGTTTTCCGTGGTTTGAAGGCAATGGGTCAATCATGAAAAACTTTGCGTTCTTTAAAAGGTTCGCACATTCTCGAGTCCACGATCCATCGGATGCTCCAACATCGATGACTTGTTCAATTTCCAAACCAGAGTCAATTATTGTTTTAAGGGTTTTTTTGTAGTCGCGTGGCCCCCAGTTCTTAGAGACAAGTCTGACACCACAAACACCAAGCAATTTATTAATTAAGTTTTTCATTCGTTTTCGTGTGGGGAATCATCGACTCCTAAAGCAGCAAATTGCTCACGATTCACCCGGAAGCGGTTGGACGAGGAATTCTCGAGACCGCATCCGCCAGCTTAGTACCAAGGTCGCACAATAAAAAAGATTCGTTGCGACCATCGCTAAAACTAGTCCGTGGATTCCTGCCCATACAATTCCAGCATAGTTAAAACTTAACCCAACCAAACCCGTCGAAACCTTGGGGAGGATTAGCGAAATCGTTTGCGTCGAAATCATAAATCGATTTGCGAAAATTTGGCCAACGTTGAATATCCCGCCAGCTATGATGATCCCGGGTAGGAGTTCCGCGGCAACAATGTATTTCTCGTCCGCAAGCAGACGAATAATCCAGGGTCCAGCTATTTGCCCTACGCAAGCCCCTACGACAGACATACTCGCTATCGAGATCATAAATAGATCATTTAAACGATTCGAATCGGCCATCCTTTCGTCCGACAAAATGGCAGCGCGCCGGAAAAGGGCTGGTGTTAAAAAATAACCCGCAGCTCCAATCAGCATAGTTTGAGAATGAAATCCAATCTGATTTAAAATAGCAAATTGGGCAACCGCTGTAGTAGAACACTGTATCTCTAAGATCCATCGTTCGGACGCACCTTGGATCCATCCAAAACCGCCAAACACGATAAAGGGCCAAGCGTAACGCAAGATAGATTTTTCGTAAATGGGACAACTTTTTTCCTGCTCATGGTCTTGTTCAGTTGCTTCTCGACATCCAATTGAGCCCGAGTGCGACGGGCGAAGCAAAATAAGTGCGGTGAAACAACTAACGGCCAATAGCTGTGCCAGAAGAACAAAATTCGCCTCTTTGGGAAGGAAGTAAAGCAGAAAGACGACAAGCGACAGTTGTAAAACTCTCTCCCCCGTATCCAATACGGATGACTCTATCTGCTTTCCATCCGCGTTCTTCATGCCATAGTTTATCGTAGTGAATGCCGCGCCAACCGAGACAAGCGTTATGAGCAACGAAGTGACGATCAGGCTGTATTCGCCATAGGCAATGAGAATGAACACCGAAAGGCCACCAAGAGCCGCCACAATTCCTGCACCTAAACGGAACAATCGCTGATAGCTTCGCAATAGCCGTTGCTTATTGCCCTGCTCTTTTGCAATTGGTAGGAATCGAATGACTCCTTGCCCCAATGGGCTAAAGAACGTCAGCGATGGTAGGGTGATGAGCACGTTCAGAAGTGCAAGTTTTCCAAACTCCTCCTGTGATAAATTGACCGCAACGAACTTTGTCCCCGCAATCAATATGGCAATAGAAGTGAGTCGAATCGCTACAGCAAAAACAGTGCTGGACGACAGCAAACGAAAGAGACCTAGCCTGTGTTGTCTATGACCATACAAAGCGAACAAGTCCCCGTACCTAGTTCCTATATTGATGATTAATTCGTTGGAACAAAGAGAAAATTACGCGACGGCATCTCTGAGTTTTTTTCGATGGCGTCGTATATTGATGCTTTATCCATTCGAACCGGCGGATCTGTGGCGACGAAACTGTCGTAGCCAAGTTCCCAAAACAATTCAAAAGTTTTCAAGAAGTTAGGATTGGTCTGAACGCCCTCCGGTTGATGTTCGTGAAAGGAAATTTCCACAAACCAACTTGGCATAGGCAGGTTCTTGGCCGTTTGGATGCCTCCTAAGAGCACCGGAAATTCGGCTCCTTCAACATCAATCAGGATCAAAGCTTTTTTTCCCGCCAAACTGCACCCGATAATTCTGTCCAATGTGGATATCGGTGCTAATTGAAAAAAGGCTTCCGAAGTGCCAGCCCATCCCGCAATAAGAGATGCGCCAGTTCCCTTCCCATATATTTTTAATATTCCGGGCTTTTCACCCAGAGCTAACGGGAATACCTGAGTCTTTTCACCGAATCCATTTTCGGTTATATTCCGAAGCAATAGATGTAGATTGCTCGGTAGAGGTTCGAATGCAATCACCTCCTTATCCATCTTTGCCGCAATCATACAATAGTATCCAACATTCGCTCCCACATTGATCAAAATATCTACGTCCTTGAGCAAATCTTGAATCAAAGATGTTTCCTCCGCTTCAAACTTTCCTTCTGCCATCATGGCATTTCCAGCAAGCGTAAAGCCGAGAGGAGATTCTTTCGAGCTTGCATTCGCATTCCACGTTTCTCTTGCAGATCTTATGGAGGCTGCAAGCCGTGGCGAGCGTTCGATCGTGGAACGGAGCAATTCCCTTCCCCTTTTAATGATATTCATGCGTACATCTCGATTGGATCGTTAAGTGCTCGTTCGGGAAAGCAAATGGCCCACGGCTCTTGGTATTCGAACATTTGGCGACGAGTAGTTTCATCCCGTCCGGCAGTAGGTGATAGCTGCGGAAAGTCTGATGAGACCTTATCTCGTATTAATAAGACCAGACTACCTTGACGGAACGACTGCGGTTGGTTTTGTTGTGAGGGGGTGGTGCGGTGGGAGAGTCGGGGTTACAAAGTGGGGCGGGGGTGGGGAGAGTCGCACCCGGCAGGTGCGACCTACTGTGGGACCTACGGTACTACTGGGAGCGGTGGATCAAACGAAACGGTCAGTAGATCTTCGTCCACCGTTCAGGTTTACGTTGTGGACTCGAGTTCTACAAACATGCCCGCTCGCAACTAGGGCGCGATCGCTTGGCCGGTTTTGGTAATATTCGAAATGTCCGGTTCCTGATTCTTGTTCAGCGGTGTTGGTACGCAGACGACCACCGCTCCGAACTCTGAGACCCAAGTGAAATCGACGTCCGCCGAAAATCTGCCGTTGGTCACTTGCTCCGCAATGGCTGCATCAGAGATGTGGTAATGTAAGACGTCGATCCGTTGATCGCGTCCACTTTCACTTGGTCGATGTCCAAGCCCAGCACCGTTGCCCCTTTCCTTGCAAATTGCAATGAAAGCGGGAGTCCAACGTAGCCGAGTCCTATTACTGCGAGATCAAACATTTTTTAGGGATGAGGGATGAGGGGTGAGGTTAAAGGCTAAAGGCAAAATCCTTAGGTCTTGAGCCTCTCTTCAAGTGCTTTTTCTAATTGGGTTTCTATCCCTAGCGGGCCAGACCAAGCACGCTTGTACGACTCGTCCAATTCGCCTTGGACGTATAAAATGTCGGCAATGTCAATCAAGTTGCGGGGACGACTTGCAATTAATTTCAAAAGGATCAAATCTTCGGCCGATACAAGCCAGATCATTTTCCCTCGAAAATTGCTTGTACCTTTCTTGAAAGAACGCTCGCTTGAAAATCACTCTCGGCGAGGAAGACGTCGACGGCATCCGGAACGGTTACGCCTCGCTTTTCTAACTCCTCAAACCAATTCGGTAGCTTTTCTCGCTCAATGGAAACGGTTAGGTCGACGTCGTTCGTTGGACGTGGAATCAAGTGCGCTCGGACTGCCAGTCCGCCCATCCCCGCACACTCTATTCTCAACTCCGTTAATACTACAGCGCAAAGTGTCGACTTTTGCTCCGCAGACGCTCACTTTCGCGGAGCGAAGGGCGACTATGGGGCCACGCCGCGCTGCAGTATTAAGCAATCAACAATGTCAAATAAGGTTGCAATGACCGGATTCATCGCCCCCTTCACCCCCCTGCCCCCTCTCCCCGAAGCGGAGCGAGGGAGAATAAATACTTCCCATTACCGTTTTCGTTTTCGCAATCGCTGTCAACATATTGACGTTACGCAAATCATTCTCACGCCGAAGCAACGCAAATCTCCTATCCACTTGCTGCGGAGTTCCTGTCAACAACGCGCGATCAATTCCCTCCATCGCGTGTATCGTTAGGGCCAAGCGCTCGCTCGGCGTCATGCGACGGTAGCTTTCGAGCGCTTCAGGGCTGAGGGGCGAGAGGGAGAAATCATTTTCAATCTCTTGAGTTTCTTCTCAGCTCGGAGAGCCGAATTACGCTAGGAAAATGGTTGGTCCTGGAGGGCTAAGTCTAGGAATTTGATGATCTCTTCGCTGCCGCCTTCCCACACTTGCGATGCTAAACTCGACAAACTCTCACGGTCGATCTTCGTTGCGTTCGCTTTCATGATTCTCCGCATGTCGATAGCATCTTGCTGTTTGTCCATCCAATCGCGATGCGGCGATACAACGGCTGCATACTTGGATACTATCGCCGCTTCGACCGTCGGGATGCGATTTCCCGACTTCGGATCGATTACAACGTGGTCCAAAAGGATCGTCTTCTGAAACTCACTCCAAGGCAACATGACGTCGATCACCGGTTTCGGACTGCCGTCTTGCTCGCGATCGCTCGGGTCCAAAAAACGAACCACTTGCGACAACTCTCGAATCTCCAACATGGGCCATCGAGCTGCAATCGCTTTGCAGGCTTTCTGTTTCTGACTATACGGGACCATGATGTCGACGTCTTGCGTCGCTCGCGGCATCGGCATGTAGCCTACATAGCCATGCAATCCCATCAAGACCCAATTGGTCACGCCGGCCTCGGCGATGCAGTCCATCACTTGTTGCGGTGTTACGTCCAC
>JANPLP010000441.1:0-2904 GCA_031426595.1 Planctomycetia bacterium
TGATGCGGGTACCACTTGTCGGCTAAACCATGTTCTGCATGGAAGTAGCCATTGTCGGTCGTGAAGATCACCAGGGTTGAATCATACAGGCCTTGTGCCTTTAACTCAGCAATGACGCGACCACAAGTAGCATCCACTTCACTTGCCAAGCGATAGTAGTTTTTCATGTACTCTTGATAGCGCTGCGGAGTATCGAATCGCCAATGCCAACGATTGCGGCCCTCGTTCTTTTCATTGGCGATGAAGGGCGGCAATCGCTTGAAATGCTCATCGGTCGCTGTTTTGGGAGTGGGCACAATCACATCTTGATACAGCGCCATGCTCTGAGGCTGCGGCAAGTATTGTTTGGGGTTGCCGTCCTCAGCGTGCGTAGCAAAAAAGGCTACCGTTAAGCAGAAAGGTTTATCCTTGGGTTTCGTTTGCAAGAACTCGAGCGCATCTTGTTCGTTTTTCTGCGTCACATGAATTGGAGAACCACCTTTCTGCTTGATCCAATGGGTCCCAGCGTAGGAGCGTGCGAAATCAAATTGTTCCGCCGGGAACTGGCCGTTATGCCACTTTCCAATATGCCCCACATAATATCCGTTGGCTCGAAGCAAACCGGGATATGTTTCTTTCCAGGGCGTTTTAAACTCTGCAAATGCACGGTTGCCATGACGTGACATCCATTGACCCGTGAATAACGTCGCCCGACTAACGCCACAAATCGAAGTCGTCACACAATTATGCGTGAATCGAATTCCTTCCTTGGCTAGTGCGTCGAGGTTCGGTGTTTGAACAACTGGATTGCCTGCGCAGCCGAGTGTGTCGTGCCGCCAGTCGTCCGCGTATAAAACTAAAACATTCAGCGGCTGAGCGGGCGCAGCCTGCGCTTCAGCAGCCGTTACCTCAATGCACTGCGCCGAGTGAATCAGCAACACTTCCATTGCGGAAATTAGCCAACACAGAGCCATCTTAAGGTTTCGCATTCAAGTGTCTTTTCATCGTGAGGAGGAGATGGGTTTTACACCGAATAGTCGTTAGCGAATTGGATCGCCGCGAGTACTTGCGGTTGCGTTATGCCAGGCACAAGTTCAACGTGCCCGAATCGCGTTGGCAAGATGAATCGCAATTTACCATGCTCAACTTTTTTATCATGTTGCATCGCGGACCAGAGTCGCTCAGGAGCGACCTGCTTAAATTGAGTCGGCAACTGCAACTGATTCAGCAATCGAAACTGGCGCTCCACAAAACTTAGCGGTACGCGATTCGACTGAAATGCTAAACACGCTGCCATGTGCATACCGATTGACACTGCTTCACCGTGGAGCAACTGGCCGTAGCCCACCACACTTTCCAGCGCGTGTGCGAACGTGTGGCCGTAGTTCAGTATAGCTCGCAGTCCCGTCGTCTCTCGTTCATCCTGCTCTACGACGGCTGCCTTGGCTTTGCAAGATTCCGCCACGAGATAAGCGACGGCAGCCGGATCTTTATTCAACACCGATGCAAAGTTTTGTTCTAAGTAATCGAGCAGCTCCGGCGTTAAGATTACTCCATATTTGAGAACCTCAGCCAGACCTGATACGAATTCGCGTTGCGGTAACGTTGCAATCGAATCGGTATCAATCACTACCAAGCTAGGTTGCCAAAACGCGCCGATCATGTTTTTCGCTTTAGGCAAATTTACGGCTGTTTTGCCTCCGACGCTCGAATCCACATGACTGAGCAAAGTAGTCGGAATCTGCACTAAGGGGAGTCCACGCGTGAATGAGGCTGCAACAAAGCCAGCCAGATCGCCGACCACGCCTCCACCCACAGCGACGACTATTGAACCGCGATCCGTATGTGCATCGAGCATCGCGTCCCATAACCGAGCCGCTTCTTCGAGCGACTTACTCGCTTCGCCGCTGGGTATGGTCAACTCCGTTAGGCGATATCCTGCTGTCTGCAGAGCGGTGCAATAGGACGCCGCAAATGAACCCACTTTTTCGTCCATGATCACGACTGCATGGCGACTCTTGCCGCAGCATTCTTGCAACCAGCCAACCAGCGAGTTGGAAAGGTTTCGCCCGATCTGGATTTGGTAGCTGCGTTCGGCCAACGAGACTGGAACGGTGAGAGTAGACTCTGGAAGGTTCGTTGGCAGAGCTATTGAAGGGGAAGACATTAAACTTACTCGCGAGCACAGAGACAACATTGAAACGCTAACAACGGCAACTTCACAACAAGCAGTTACACCTGGGGCAATCGCAGGACGGGACGAATTAACCATGCTGAGCTAATAACGTCCATTCTGCCCATTCTAACCTGCCCGTCTTGATTGGTTACCCAGCCATCCTTAGTTTCTCGCGAGCGAAAGAAGCGACTAAATTTGGTCTTTCCAAGGTAGGCGGTCAACTAAGCCGGCTGTTAACGGATGAAAGCCTTGCTTGGAAAGCGGTGCAAGCGTCAGTGCTCGCGGCAAAGCGCGTTGCCACATGGCAAGCTGGCTGGCAATCACCTGCGCTCCCGCTTCCAACATCGTCGGGACATTCTCGATCAGCTCAGGAGCCACAAAGCACGCACACACAGGTTGTTCAAGTCGCCCACGCATGCGCACTAGTATTCGACAAACTCCAGGTACATCAGTCGGTTGCTGCACAACCAGAGTGATCAAACCCACAGCGTGCCGTTGAGCCAACTGCAAGAGCTCCTCCGGTCCGGCTGGGAGCATGAGTTGTACGCGGATCGCTTGGTGCTCGTAGTGATCGCAAAGCATCTTACGGGTTGCTGCAGTAAACACGCCGACTTCATCCGAACTGATCCAGATCAAGGATCTTCCACCCAGCAAAGGTTGCATGGTCAACTACTTCCTCGCGATCAACGGACTGAGGAGGTCAATCAAACGCGCCGCAGCCTTATCAGTTGTTGCCGTCTCTAGCACCG
>JANPLP010000442.1:0-2232 GCA_031426595.1 Planctomycetia bacterium
CGTAGCAGACACCATGCAGCATCTGCACGAGGATGATCAACGCGGCTTGGTCATGGAAAAATGCGTACACAGCAAATCTTGCGGCATGTCCGAGAATGCCGACGATCATCGTCGTACGCCAGCCCAAATTCTTGAGGGTGATTCCCAACACGAACATCGTGAGGATTTCAAACAATTGCCCGACGCTCATGACAGGCATGATCCAATTGCCGGGGATACCAACACCACCCGCCTCCTTCGCCGCGCCTAGAAATTGGCCCGTCCAGTTGAAATAGCAGTTGTGAACGAATGAATCCATGAAAGTGACCACCCACAGCACCAGAACAAACGGATGCGCCAACAATTTAATCGCTTCGAACCACGCCAAGCTCTCTGTACCCTCCTGTGCCTTTTTAGGAGGAGTGTGAGGCAGCACGAGGCTAAACGCGGACAGCGCAAGCGATGCGATGCCTGCCACCACGAATGTCCACTTGGTAGCACTTTTGAGCTCATCGCCTACGAGTGGGTTTGCAAGCGCCGAACCAATCCAATCGACGAAGCCCGCTGGATTCGCTTCTTGAACTGCAGCCCAATTCACGAAGATGAACGTGAACGGCCAAGCGGCCAAAATCCAACCGACAGTTCCACCCATGCGCACGATACCGAATTCCGCTTGAGCATCTTTCATGCTCGCGAAGGCAATCGAATTGGTGATCGAGATCGTCGGCACGTACAGCAAGCAGTGAATCAACATCAGCACGAAGAACGAGGCGAAGTCGGTGACGAAACCGCAGCCGATGATCGCAATTCCGCCGACGAGATGACTGAAAGCGAGGAATTTTTCTGCCGCAAAGTTGCGGTCAGCGAATTGATTGCTGAAGAACATCCCGACGATCGCAGCCACTGGGAATGCGTTCAGGATCAAAGACTGTTGCCAAGGCGAAAATCCAAGGCCGGGAAGGTAACCGAAGATCAGCGGAAGCCAGGCGCCCCAAATGAAAAACTGAAGTACCATCATTACAAACAGTTTCAGCCGAACGCCCATGTGTTACTCCGCGATTGTTTTAGTTAAGTGTGAATTGATGTATTAATGAACTGCTTCGCCAGCATTCCCAGACGGAGCCGGGGAACGAGGGTGGTGGTTGGCTCATGGATACCTGCTCGCCCACCTTACTATTTCTCACTACTGTTTCTCACTCTGGCTGGTCTCAACCTTACCCCCATCCGCCTTGGCACCATCGATCATGCCGATGTCGATGAGCCAATTTTTGCAGAGCCCCGGCCATTGTTCTGCAGCGCCAGAACCAGCAGCGAGCCCAATACCATGCCGTCCTTTAGTGAAGATATGCACTTCACCAGGCACTCCAGCGGTAACCATGGCTGAATAAAATCGCAGGCTGTTTTCTGCAGCCACTGCTTTGTCTTCCGCTGTGTGCCAAAGAAAAGTTGGAGGCGTTTGACTGGTCACCTGCTTTTCATTGGATAGCGACTTGATCAACTCTTCGGAAGCGTCAGCGCCAAGCAGATTTTTTTGACTGCCGCCATGCGTGTAACTCTCCCCCAGCGCAATCACTGCGTAAGACAAAATTCCAAAATCAGGCCGACAGCTCTGACGATCGACCACATCGACCGCGTCTGCATTCCCCGCGTCGAAATGTGTCAGCACAGTCGACGTGAGATGGCCACCTGCGGAAAAACCGATCATGCCAACGCGTTTCGGATCGATGTTCCAATCCTCTGCATGGCTGCGTGTAAGACGGATGGCGCGTTGCGCGTCGAGCATCGGGTTGGGGTGACCATAGCCTCGACCGCGATGGCGATAGGAGACGATGACACCGGCCATGCCCATCTCGTTGGCCCATTTCGCAAACTGATGCCCTTCATGATCCATGGCCAGTCCACCGTAACCTCCGCCGGGGCAGATCATCAGAACCGGAGTCGGCTGCTTGGCGTTTTCGGGGAGGTAAACGATCACAGACGGAATATCTTTCTCTTCTGCCCCAAGAGCGTTGGGGGCATCGCCTTCCCACAGGCGAAACGTCTTCGGTTCAACGGCTTGTAAGGGTACGTGCATAAATGGTACAGGTAAAAATGTTACCAGTGCCACTGCACAGCGGGCAATAAAGTGAATCGAGTAAGCAGGCATGGCAAGTCTCGGTGGGAAAGTTGGTGGGAGCTCTGGTGGCTTGATGTCTGGTGGCTTGATGTCTGGTGGCTTGATGTCTGGTGGCTTGATGTCTGGTGGCTTGATGT
>JANPLP010000443.1:0-3881 GCA_031426595.1 Planctomycetia bacterium
AGCGGACGATCAAGCTGGCGAAATCGCTAAAGTGAAGCCCGCTGAACCGTCCAGCCCAGCAGATAAGAAAAAAGCCGCCGCAAATCGCAAACGCCGCGAAAGTGAAAATGAGAAGAAGAAAAAGGATGTCAAGGAACTGACTCAGAAGATCGAGCAAGCGATTGCCGCGATCGAAGCAGTGACGGCCGCCATGAACAAGGATTGGCCCACGGCACTCAAACGCTACGACGCTGCAGGAACCTGGGACGTGTTGCTCAAAGCCGAATGGACGGCCGAATCAAACGAAGTCGACAAAGCGATCGAACTCGTCGAAAAGGAAATTAAATCCAATCCGAACGAAGTCCTTCCGTGGGCGACCAAAACGTGGATCCTGGCTAGCAGTGGAAATATTGAAGGTGCCCGAGCTCCGTTTGATGAACTACGGCGACTCGCATGCACGGCTGATCTATCGACACCTCTGTTGGCTCGATTGAACACAATCGCCGCTGAGATGGGTTTCCCTGAACACTGGGCAACAGAATACGTTCCTGCGGAGGATCTCGGCGAGCGACCTGAGTTCGATTCGCTCGGGTCGTTCCGCTGGCGTCCTTATGTCGCTCCGGAAATAACGATTCAAAACGTTGACGGTAAATCCGTCTCACTCGCACAGTTCCGAGGCAAGCCGACGATCGTGTTCTTCTATCTGGGATTTGGTTGCCTGCACTGCATCGAACAATTGCATGCCTTCTCACCCGTTGCAAAGCAGTTTCGTGACGCAGGTGTAGACATGCTGGCGATCAGTTCCGAAAGTGCCGAGTCTCTGAAGACGGGACTGAGTCGCTATTCCAAAGCGATCGAAATTCCGCTGCATAGCAATGCATCCCTGGACGCGTTTAAAGCCTTCCGCTGCTACGATGACTTCGAACGTCAACCGCTACACGGCACGTTTCTGATCGATCAGAACGGCCGCGTCGCTTGGCAGGACATCGGCTATGAACCGTTTAAAGACGTCCCCTTCCTAATCAACGAAACGCATCGCCTCCTGGAACTTAGCGGCTTCAAGAATAACCTCAAAGCCGATGCGACTGCAGATGCAGTTGCAGAAAAGTAAGTCGAGCCGTTGAAGCCTATTCGCCGCCAGATTGTTCGCGCAAACCGCCTTCTTCTTGCGGCATCACTTTGTCGTTGCGCTCCGCTCCCGGCGCTCGAAAGTGTGGCCCCTTGATCTGAGACTCATCGCTGCGAGCAAAGCGTTGATCTTGATAATCGCCACTGATTTCGCCCGCATCGTAAGCGTCGTCGTAACGCGAGGTGTAGCCTGGGACCTTAGCGCGATCTAGTTCCAACACATACTCGGCAACTACATGGTGCTGGATCATATCGCGACAGGCCTGGTTGATCGGATGCGCCACATCAGCGTAAAGCTTGTTGGGCGTATCCTCATCGCGAGCTTCGCGGTTATCTCTCAAACGCACTCCGCAATTGTTGCAGTAGTTGCTGCGCATCGCGTTTTTATTGCCGCATCGCGAACAGCGGTTGGTGAGTTTGCGACTTGGCATCGCCACGAAGGGGCCTTGCGTACCTTCGATAAACTTAAGATCTCGAACGACAAAGCAACCGTCAAAGGTGATTGAACAAAAAGCACGGAGGCGGTCTTCAGACTCCTCCATCAATTTGATTCGTACTTCACTTATCTCCACTGCAACTGCCCCCATGCACGCGACGTGGATGATCAGCCGATATGTCTACCTAGAACTGATTAACCTGATCTGTTCTTCAATAGATGGCTGAAACCATGATTTAACAGCATAGACTCTTGACAGTCCAGCGTCTTTCACTGCTCGACGCATATCCGCCAACTTATCAGTCGATGATACCAATGCAAAGCAACTCGAACCGCTACCCGTCATGGCATTATACCGAAAGTGGAAGGCGAGAAAGGAACTCAACTGGTTATCTATCCAAGGAGTAACCTGACGAGCACTATTCTCGAGGGCATTGAAAAGCAATGGCCCTATCCGCTCGATATCGCCGCTCCCTAAGGCAGCAATGATTCCTTCAGCGGAACGAATATGACCTGTTTTCCGCCAGTTTGAGTAAACCGCGCTCGTTGAACAGCCCACCGGCGGATGGGTAACGACGAATTCTAATTGTGGACACAGTGGTAGGACTTTGCATTTTTCACCACGACCCAAAGCCATCGTTAAACCAATGCCGTTTTCATCACCAAGGAAGACATTCAGGTCGCTCCCCAGATCGGCGCAAATGCGCGATGCTACCGCTCGATCCCAACTTCCCCAAGCCAGCATCGCTGCAACCACCGTCGCGGCAGCATCGCTACTGCCGCCACCTAGTCCCGCGGACGAAGGGATCGCTTTGGTCAGTTTAATTTCGCAACCACTAGCAATGCCCAGCGATTCGCGAACACGTGCGGCCGCGCGATACACCAAATTGCTCGCATCACTGGGAACTTGCCAAGCCGGATCGAGCACTGGTGCCGGATCGGACTGGTTAGCCGCTTCGTTCGCTTCATCAGGCAAACAAACTTCCAACCGCAGCTCCGGCGACTCAGTTGAACGAAACTCTAAAGTGTCACACAACGAGATCGGACACATTAACGATTCGATCTCGTGATAGCCATCATCGCGTTTGCCAAGCACTTCTAAATACAGATTCAGTTTGGCCGGAGCCGAGATGCGCACGCCCCCGTCTATCAACTCAATCAACATGGATTACGGCTCCAAAGTCACATCGACGGCAGCGAAGTGGTACAAAGGGTAAGTGAATCATATGGAACTAAACTTGCTGACGGCTAACAATGCACTAGTGATGCTGCGATGGGTGATGGCTATCGAACAAGGTGGAGCCGTCACCAACTCGTTGCAGTCGGAAGTCGGCAGGCACGCGAGCCGGGCCTGAAATTTAAGCTCGAATGTTAGCTCGCTAAAGTAATATAGTCGTTCGCCCGCGAATCGAAGAGTTAGGCAACCAACCGTGGAAACTGTGGACCCGATTGTCGTCGCAATCTTGCTTTACATCGCTGCCGTCGGCCTAGCGCTGATCGACACTTACGTACCGAGCGCGGGGATGCTCGTCGTCCTCTCATTCGTTGCCGCGGTGGGAAGTATCATGTTCGGATTTCGCGCTGGTACCACCGCCGGAATGACCATGTTAACACTGGTAGCCGCTTCGGTCCCCATTCTAGCCATCGTCGCGCTCCGCATTTGGCCGCACACCCCCATCGGTCGCCGAATCGTACTCGGCCTCCCTGCCGATAACAGTCCCAAGAATTCAGCCGATCAAGCCTCGCTGACCGCGCTGGTGGGAATAGTCGTTGACAGCGAGTATCCACTGATGCCTGGCGGCCAACTGACAATCGCTCGCAAGCCGTACAATGCACTTGCCGAAGCTGGCTATATCGAGGCTGGGCAACGCGTCGAAGTCGTCGCTGTTCGCCAACGCAACTTGATTGTTCGCGTCACCGACCGGCCCCTCACCCCCACGACCCCACGCGATCCGCTCGATCCCGCCGCATCACCCACTGCCACATCACCCACTGCCACATCACCCGCGCACGAAAGCCTACTCGACGTCCCCGCCGACCAACTCGGCCTCAATTCACTCGACGAGTAACAGTAGCCGCGTTTAAAAACGCACAGCGACCTACTGCAGATGCCACCCCCAAAACACAAAGAGCCGCGATCGATGTGAACGCGGCTCCTGTTTTTTATTAGTTTGGAAGACAACTAGTTCGTTGAACTAACGGACCGCGCATTGCCTTGCGTTTCGCGATTCGCAAGCCACAGCAACAGCGGAGCGGCGACAAAAATGGAACTGTAAGTACCAACGACGATACCGAACAACAACGCAAACGCAAACGCGTGAATGCCCTCACCACCCCA
>JANPLP010000444.1:0-5098 GCA_031426595.1 Planctomycetia bacterium
ATCGCCGCCTTTGATGCAGTCGGAGCGATGCAGAATTCACTTCCACCGGCTCAGCGAAAGATGAGCGAAGCGATGGCGCTTGGGCAAGTGCTGCTCGATGCGCGTCAGAAGCTTTTCCCGCCGATGCATGCAGCAGCCGCGAAGCTGCGGGAGCTGCGATATTCGTCAAACTGGATCGACCAGGAACTGCGGGGAGTGACCGATCGAGCCAACACGCTCATGAAGGCCGCCGCAGATCATTCGATTGCGCAAGATACGTTGTCCATTGCCACTGCACTAACAGCTTTGGTCACACGAGCTGAGGAAGCTGTCGAATTGGCTGAACGCATCCGACAAAAGCTTCAGCCTGAAGGAGATGCACTCAGGAATCGCATTGCTGCCGCCCGCAAGGATCTAGCGGCCAAGCTGCATTTGGATGATGCAGTCGTGCTTCGTGAGATCGACCAGGATCCCGACGAACATTGGTCCACGGCTGGCAAGAGTCTCGAAGCCGCGGGAGTTTCCGTCACGTTGGGCCAAAATGCAGCGGCTCGCGCTGCCATCGATGCCATGCTGGCAGAAGTGGCACAAGCCGATCTGATTTTGCAGTCGTCCGCAGAGGCGGTCAAGTCTTTTGAAGTGAACAAGCAGAATGCTGCTGCGGAGCTCAGGCGACTCGACAGCCGATTGCCGCTCGAGCAAGCCAAAATTGATGACATGCGACAACGTTATGTGCGGGCTACATTACAGCTTCGCAGCGGCGTGAAAGCGACAGTGAAGCAAACGGTGGCGATTCCGCCTGCTTTACCTAATGCACAATTGAGCACCAAAGCGAACAGTGCTCAAGCGGAACAAGCCATTGCAACGGAGACGGCGGACGATTTATTGCAGCTAGCCGCAGGACCGCTCGCACGCGTCGACGGATTGCTGCGCGTATCAGAGGCCGATCATCGGCAAGGTCGCATCCTGCAGGCCGCGTCGACGCTGCATGATGCAGCGGCGCAATTGGCGCTTGCACATCAGCAACTGGATCGAACCGAGACGCATCTCGCAGCGATTGAATCTCAGTCGCGTGAAAACCAAACTGAACTGACGCGAGTCGCCGGCTTGCTGAAGACGCTGGCGACCAATGAACGCGATCCGTTGGTCACGCAAGAGACGCTGAGCGCGATTGCAGCGGCCAGTCGTGAAGCGGACGGCTTGCGACGCGACTTATCGACTAGCACCGCCGCCCCAAATCCATTTGAAATTGATGCCAGCTTGGAATCGCTCCGTGAGAGCATCGCCAACTTGGAATCCCGCTGCGTTTCCGACCGTCAAGCCAACGCTGAAGCGGCCCGCGCTGTTGCCGGCGCACGCCGTCAGTTGCAAACCGCCCAGCAATTGGTCCGGCAATCGCAAACCGATGGTATCCCGGACAGCCAGCAAACCAAAATTGCCAACGAGCGGATCGCTGTCTTGAGCAAAACGTTGATGAACGTCGAAAATAGACTGCGTGAGCCGCATGGCGATTGGAAAGAAGTGGACAGCGAAGCATCGCGATTGCAAGTTGATCTGTCGAGCGCAACAGAAACGCTGAGCGGTGAATTGAAGACAGCTACGAGCGCTTTGGATATCTTCCAACAAGCCTCTCAAGCGGTTTTCCAGGCGGAGCAGTGGTCGGGCAGTTACGGCATTCGAGTGCCTGGTTCACCGGGCGTGCGCGAGCTGGAACGTGCCCGCGCGAGCTTGCAGCAGGGGAACTACAGCCAAGTTCTGGAGATAGGCAGACTAGCGGCTACCGCAGCATCGGCAGCTATTCAGCAAGCCGAACGCGAAGTTGAACGCCGTCGATTGGCTGAAGAAGCCGAAGCGGAACGCCGCCGCCGCGAAGCCGCTCGTCATAGTGCACCCAGTTTTGGTCCAATCATTGTCACCGGCGGCTCACGCAGCTCCGGCGGGCTATTCGGCAGTGGTGGATTTGGAGGAGGCGGAGGATTTGGCGGTGGTGGCGGTGGATTCGGCGGCGGCGGTGGTGGTGGCGGTGGAGGCGGAGGCTCCAGCGGATCTGGCTTCAGTCGCTCGGGTTGGTAAGGTACTCGGCAGAAGCTGCGCAAACGCCCAAAAATACTGAAACGACCAAAAACTGGGAAACACCTTTGTGCAGGCGACTATTCGTAGGGAAAACGCTAAACTCTTGGCAGCTCACAAAGCTAGCCAACTAAATTCTGCGAATGGATCGCCGAACAGGTAACGGTGGTTCGCGGAGTGCTTCCGATGGAGAACCGTACAACGGTGTCGGCCTATCACGGCGAGCGGCACTGGACGGGTGTCCTTAATGACAGTAGCGTGTCGAGCAGATTGAGCTCGGCCTGCTAGTGGGTCATGAAACCGGCTGGCTACCTTACCGATATACAACTTTGGAAATCAATGATACTGCTGTACTTGCTTCTTGCGTTGCTGCTACTGATGCTCAACGCGTTCTTCGTGCTTGCAGAATTTGCGGCCGTCAAGATGCGACCCTCGCGCGTGGCAGAGATGATTGCGGCCGGCGTCCCTGGGGCTGCGTCGATAAAACGAGTTCAAGAGAACCTTGATGAGTATCTCTCAGTTTGCCAATTAGGCATCACTTTCGCATCGATCGGACTTGGCTTTGTCGCCGAGCCGGCGGTGGTGACATTGATCGAACCGCTGCTTGATTGGAGCGGAGTTTTCGATGGCCATGCCACCACGGCTTGGGTGACTTCCCATGGCTTGGCGTTTGCCATCAGCTACCTGCTCGTCAGTTTTCTGCACATTTTGATCGGTGAATTGGTTCCGAAATCTATCTCGATTCGATTGACGGATGCGTCCTCACTCTGGACCGCTTCGCCTCTACGTTTTTTTCACATTATCTTTTACTTGCCGCTGGTGATGCTGAACGCTTCTTCCAATCTTATCCTGCGACTTTTTGGAGTTCCCTCGAATTCCTTAGGTTCGGATCACAGCGAAGATGAATTACTCATTCTGCTCGACAAAGGGCAGTCCGAAGGGATGATGTCGTTCAGACGTTTGCTGTTTTTGGAGAATATTTTTGACTTGGGTGATTTGAAAGTCAAAGATGCCATGCGCCCGCGGTCCCAGGTGCAGTCGTTGAGTACCCGATCGACTTGGACCGAGACCTTGCAGTTGATCCGCCGCTATCGCTTCAGTCGCTATCCGCTCGTAACAGACAATCCGGAAGAACCGATTGGCATCGTGCACCTCAAGGATGCATTGCTAGCGGACCAAGAGAACATAGACCTCAATTCGATCCGCCGTCCGGTGATCAATTGCCAAGACGACAGTTCGCTCGAGACTTTGCTCGCTGAGATGCAACGCCGCCGCATCCATGTTGCCCTCGTTCGCGACATAACCGGTCGGTGGACAGGTTTCCTTACACTCGAAGATATCATCGAAGAGATCATTGGAACGATTCGCGATGAATTTGAGGATGAGGAACAGATCAGTATGGCTGAGGCGCTCACCGAAGCCCGAATCCAATTGGATATCCAAGCCGCGACGACTGGCGAAGCGGTGAAGGCGGCACTGGATCGGATGAGCCCCGATGCATTGCCAGTCCCCAAAGATGTCGTGTTGCGAGCGGTCGAGGATCGCGAGCGGCTGGTGGAAACCTATCTCGGTAATGGGCTCGGCATGCCTCATGCTCGTATCGCCACAATACGCAAGTCGATCATTCTAGTTATTCGCGTTGTCGGTGGCGGCGTCTCCTACCGCAATTCAAAAGACAAGGCCGATCTGCTAATGGTGCTGCTAACACCCGCCGGACAGCCGCGTGTGCATCAACGTCTGCAAGCTATCGTTGCGACTGTGATGGATGAAAGCGAATTAATTCCGCAGCGGTTACGAATTGCGGAAACTCCCGCAGAAGTTCTCGAAATTCTGCTGGCCGGCGAACAAGCGACGCTTGATTAGTTTGTCGCTAGGTACCCCGGCATCACTTCCTAAGGCAGATTCCGCCACAGATGCCGTTTCAGGCTCACCTGATTCTGCGATTGCTTTTGTGAAATCAACAACCGTTTGGCAAGTTGCGCGAGAGCTATCGATTACTTGGGAACCAAATGCTGCTGCAGGTAGGTAGCGCGTTCGATGTTGCGATCGGTAACCGAAAGCTGCTGACCGCGCAGTTTCTGCAAATGCGCGGGCTGAGTGTGCACAAACAGCTTGTTGATGGTGCCCATATCCACGTTTTTGATCAAACCAAGATTGACGCCCATACGAACTTTGGAAAGGTAATGAAGCGTTTCTTCACTGCTGATTTTCTTAGCCGTGCAAAGGATACCGAACGCGCGGCTGACATCGTCGTGCAGATCCTGTTCGCTTTCGTTCAGCAAAAATTCGCGAGCTCGTCGTTCGTATTCGATAATTCGGGGCACGACTTCGTTTACTGTCGATACCAATTCTTGCTCGGTGCGACCAAGCGTGATTTGGTTGCTGACTTGATAAAAGTCCCCCATGAACTGCGAGCCTTCGCCGTACAAGCCACGAACCGCGACGTTGATTTTCTGGAGGCTGCGAAAGACCTTTTCAATCTCGCGAGTGATGACCAGCGCGGGCAGATGCAGCATGACGCTCACTCGCAGACCCGTGCCTACGTTGGTCGGGCAGGCGGTCAAGTACCCAAGCGTATCGTGGAAAGCGTAGGTTAGTCGCTTCTCTAGCAGATCGTCGATTTGGTTGATCGTGTCCCAAGCGGACTGAACATCTAATCCGCTTCGCATCACTTGAATGCGCAGATGATCCTCTTCATTCACCATCACACTGAATCGCTCATTCAGATCGATCGCTACTCCCCGCGCCCCATCGCCGTCGGCAAGCTCGCGGCTCATCAATTGCCGCTCGACCAAGAACTGTCGATCTACTTCGTCCAGCCGATCGACTTCTAAATAGAGCACATTCTCCCACTGATCGACCGCTTCAATTTTTTTACGGACCAATTTGGAGATGCCGGTGCGTTCCTCATCGCCCGCACGGCGCACGAACGGAAACGCTGCTAGATTTCGAGCCAAGCGAATGCGGCTACTAATGACGATGTCGGATTGCGGACCCGATCCACGCAACCACTCGCCGCACTTTTCCGTCAGTTCTTCCAGTTTCACGA
>JANPLP010000445.1:0-6300 GCA_031426595.1 Planctomycetia bacterium
GTCAGCCAGTCGATGCAACTGATTGCGGTAAACGGATCGTTAATACCTGGTGAAAGGGCTCTGAGAGCCACTTCGACCAGCTGGCTGACGACAAACTCGACGTCCTGAGTCGCGGTTCGTTCGTGGCCCAAAACGAACATCGACCTAACAGCATCAATAGTCGCATCATCGACAACTCGGTTTGTTTTCAGCATAGCAATTTCGGTGCCCTCAATGACGAAGTGTCCGGGGCGACATAGAAGGTCAATGACAAGGTCTTGCTTGCGTGCCAACTCAATCAGACTATCGTTATCGAGAGCTTGGATGTAGCCGCAAACCTTGGCGTCCACGGTGCGTTGGTGCACAAAAGTCAAAGGATCTTGCGCTTTCTGGTTGGGTTTGACGGATAGCGCATCTTGCCCCAATTCATCGGGAAACAAGCGATCGATAGCTGAGCGTAGATCTGCACCCACCTCGCTTACGATATGTGACGCCTGAATCGAGATCGCGACATGGTGGATGAAATAGATTAGCACGCCAATACTTGCCACACCCAACAATACTCCAGTCGTGACTGAAAGGTGCGGGACAAATATCTGTTCGTCCAATCCGCGAATGGTTCGCAAGACTATCAGGCAATATAGGAACGTCGCAATAAAAGTTCCAAGGACTATTTGATTGGCGGTGTCGCGCATAAAGTTGCGAAGCAGTCGGGGGCCAAACTGTGACGAAGCCAACGAGAGCGCCACGATCGTAATTGAAAAGACCACCCCCGCTACCGTGATCATCGAGCTGGCGATCACAGATAGCACCGCACGCGCGCCATCCACGCCGCCACTGTATAACCACTTGTTGAGATGCCATTCGTCGGGCAGTCGTCGGTCCAGATAGACCGTGATGAATGCAAGGGCTACCGAAAATGTAGCCAACAGCGTAGGGGTGAACCAAAAACTTGAGCGAAAACTTTCCCAGGACTTTCTAAGTCGAGTCGACATGTTTTAGCCCGTGGTGACCTGGGTCAGAGGAGAACACCCCCAGTGGTTGACTCTGTGGTGCAAGGCGTTTTGGATTCTTAGGGGGGTTAAGGCGAGATGCGAATTCCGTACCGAATTCAAGCGTGCATAAAGATATCTGAGCGAATGGTCGGTAAACGCAACGAGCTTGAAACTGCAAAACTGCAGAGAGCTCGATGTCCTCCCAAGTTATTTTCCGAGGTCATTAAAGCGATCATAAGACTGATTTAGCGGGTGGCTCTCTCGACGTCCCTCGATCAGAGTTGCAGTCCACTCCGCAAGCCGCAATCCGAGTCTTCGGCAGGCCTCCAGTTCTCTATCCTCGCTTGGTTTTCCGGCCGCAATGGCACCATAATGCGCCGAGAATTTGACACCTGTATAGTCCGTTAAACCAAAAACTAAGAAGCCATAGTTCATCAAAATGGAAAGCAGAGCCATGCAGGTTAGTTCTTGACCGCCGCCCCATGCACCGGCTGACGTGAACACACAGCCGATCTTACCATCCCGCCTTCCCCAGTTCTCAATGGGTTGTTGATCCCACCATTGCTTCATCTGCCAGCTAACACTTCCATAATTCGTAGGCGATCCGATCGCTAACCCATCACACCATTCTAAATCACGGTGGTCGGCGATAGAAATGTCCTTCAAACGCACTTCCGTTTCCGTGTGTTGCCTCGCGCCTTCCGCGACCAACTCCGCCATTCGTTGAGTATTACCGGAATTGGAGTGAAAGAGGACCAATATCTTTGCCAAAAGTGCTCGCCTTTCAAAATCAGACGCGTATAGAGTTTGTTCTGCGTCCTTTGATTCGGTACGGATGACCATCGCGGTAACTAAGCGCGTAATGGCAAATCGTTCGAATATCGCCGACAGCGAAACGCATCTTCTTCGACTTGATTGAATACAGCCGACGATTGTAATGCGAGTCGACTAATAGTACACTCCCGTGCCGTGCGTACCCAAACGTTGTTCTTTCGCCCAAACTCTGGCGACGAGTAAGGCAGGTGCAAAACTTTTCATCTGTTTGCTAAGGGATTCGTCGTGGTAGGCAGCAGTGCAAATACGCAGTGCTAGGCCCCAACCCTTCTTGATTGATATATTTGACCGCGTAAGCGCTAGTGATTTCAGAACTGAGAACATTCGATTACCTTTTTTAAGCATCTTTTCCTCTCCAACTTGGTGGACGCGCTAAGAACCTTTGGTAGCTATTATTCTCCTGCATCGTGATCTTCATTTGTTCAAACGCACCCGCTCAGGAGGTGGCTCCGATCGACGACTGGAAACCGTAATCGATCAACCAGAAGGGAAAAGAATATCCGCAAGTTAATTCGGAACGGCGTGCGCGTTTTCGTGTTGTGGCACCTGAAGCACAAAGCGTGTCGGTTAGTTTGGGCAAAGTCGCTTTGACGAAAGGCGGTGATGGAGTCTGGACGGCAATGACTGCACCGTTAGACGAAGGCTTTCACTATTACAGCTTGAAAATTGACGGAGCGGATGTGCCCGATCCCAACACTCTTTATTTCTTTGGAGCAATGCGCTGGGGGAGTGGCATCGAGGTTCCAGCAAAGGATCTGGACTTTTACGGGACTAAAAAATGTACCGCACGGTCAGCTTCGATAAGTTCTATTCCATTCGAAGACTACGGACGCTCATCATCGGGCATTTGTTTACACGCCACCGGGTGATGAGGCGGATAGTGAAGTTGGCTACCCTGTCTTATATCTCCAGCATGGATGGGGTGAAGATGAGCACGGTTGGGGCGCACAAGGCCATGCTATTTCAGCGAACTACTAATAGCCGTTTACGGACGCTTCGATTAGGCTTTGTTTTGCGGGGGCTGCTGCAACGCGTAAACGATGACTTGAAACTGGAACTATCTGAGGTCTGATGAAATTATCGCTGTTCGCATCCTGTGCGCCGGGGTTAGAACCTTGGTTGGAACGAGAGATTCAAGAATTAGGGACGGGCGCGATTGCTGCGGAGTCTTTGCCGACGAGCATCGTACAAGACGCGGGCGGCGTTCGCTTTGAAGGCGATCAATGGACGCTGGCGCATGCGTTGGTTGGGCTGGGCCTCGCTGCGCGAATTTTGGTGCGCATTGCAACGTTCCCAGTAAGAGAACTTTCGACTCTCGATTCGCATGTTGGTCGCTTGTCTTGGACGGGCTGGCTGAAACGCGATGTGCCCCGCACGATTCGAGCCTCCGCTAAAAAGTCCCGCTTGTATCACTCTGGCGCAATCGAGCAACGCGTCATGCAGGGGATCGCCCGACGGCTGAAAGACAATCCTCCGCCAGTCGACGCGGAGTCAATCGAGCGAGCGGCGTCGCTGGTGGTGCGAATGGAGCACGACACGTGCACGATCTCGTTGGATGCTAGTGGCCAGCCGCTTCATCGACGAGGCTATCGGCTGAATCCCTCGTTCGCGCCGCTGCGTGAAGACTTGGCCCGTGCGGTCGTGATTGCATCTGGTTGGGATTGGCAGCGTCCGATACTGGATCCCATGTGCGGTTCCGGCACTTTGCTGATCGAGGCCGCAATGCTTGCGGCAAATTGGCCACCCGGCTTTAGTCGTCGATTTGGGATCGAATCGACAGCACTTGCGGACAAGATTTCCATCGACGAAGTCAAGCAAGTGCGAATGAAACAGATGCGGCCCCTAACTGCAACGATTATTGGGAGTGACCGGGACGAGCGCGCGGTCGCTGCAGCGCGCGAGAATTTTTCGCGCTTTGATTTTCCGATACAGTTGGAAACTCGTGCGCTAAGTGTCGCTGACCTACCTCAAGAGCCGCTTTCGATCGTGACCAATCCGCCGTGGGGTGGGCGTGTCTCTGCGGATCGTGATTTGTATCCACTGTATCGATCGCTCGGCGACCTTCGACGCCGCGCCGCAGCAGCGTCTTCCTTGACCTTGGTTACCAGTCAGCGCGAGCTAGCGTATCAAACTGGCGTTCGGGTTCGATCTGCATTTCTAACCGATGCAGGTGGTACGAAAGTGAACGCGTTTGTCGAAGACACCGATCCGTCGGTACGGGACTGATTCGGTGTGTTTTTCCCGTCCGGTTCTGACGTATTTGCTCAGCGTTGAAAGCTTTCGAGCCCGAGTGTGCCGTTTAGATATCACGTTCAACCATGACTTGATTACCGCCAGATTGTTTGGCGCTTGCCAGCAATTTTTGAGCTCTGTCAAACCAAGTCATTTCATCGTCAGACGCGCGAAGCAAAGCGCAACCGATTGAGATGGTGATCTGTTTTAAGCGCTCGCCAGTGCGGTTTGAGACAAACGCTTTCCCTGCAAACTGTTCTCGAATCAACACTACGTGCCGAGTTACTTCTGCGTGGCTTTCATGATGCTGGATGATGACGAAGGTATCGCCCTCTAATCTGGCTAGTGAAGCATGGGGGAGCAACTCGCGAAGAACTTGGGAAGTGTGCTTGAGTACATCGTTCCCTACTGCATACCCGTAAGAATCGTTGATCGCTTGCAAGTTGTCTAAACTAAGCAAAATCATATAGGCATCGGAATCGGCTTTGTCACGCCGCATGACCGCATGCTTGATTGCAGATTGGCAGCAGCGTCGGTTGCCTATTCCGGTTAAGGGATCGGTAAGCAACGTTTTTTGTGACTCTTGCAAACTCACTTTGAGTTGGTCGATTTGACTTTGGCTCTGTTCCATCTGCGTACGAGTGCTTGTCAATTGCTCACGCATCGCTTCATTGCTGGCCAGCAATTGCTCAATGCACATCCGTATCATCTGGGGCGTCGGAATCAAATCCTTCATTGAGTCCCGTGTGGATAGCACTTCCTGCTCTATCTCACCACTCGTTTGTAACTGAACGGACAGCAACTTAGTCAGTCTCGAGAGCTCATAGGCTAACTTGTCACTCACGGCTTCCAAGCTGTCAGATCCCGAGTCTGCAGCGATTTTTTGTTGGTAACAGTGCTCAAGCAGATCTTTGCTGACCGACTTGCTGACAGTTACGGCATGCTCAAGTTGCTCATGCAAATCTTTGTCAGTACCCTCTACATATCGATACCAAACATCGTAAATGGCCGGCGTTGGGGGCGTTTGGAAAACACCGATGTACTTCAGTGCTTCCTTGGCAATCGTGAGCACTCGGGCATACTCTTGCTCAGGGTCTTCAGCAGTTTGGTGTTCCATCAGCACTCTTTAAAATTAAAGACCCAATCGGCATCCAAGAAGTATTTTGCCATCGGATTCAAAACGCTGATAGCTTAACGTCTTTTGCAAGCCCAGTTAACATGCGACGGCATTTCGCCAAGCGATGCTGATTGGGGACAACTGCGCCGTGGGTTGCAAAACGCGACTGCGTAAATTTGCAACGACTGGCTTCGAACTCTACGTAAGAACATCGAGAAAGAACGTGTGAATACAAACAACGTGCGCTTTAGAGGATGCGATTTCGCTTCGCGGTCGAATCTCGGTGACTTGGAGCGCGGCAGTAGTTATGGAGTTCGCCCGGTCTTGAGCGACGGCAGAGGCATGTAAAGTTAATGTTGTGTTAAACTCTCCAGGGTTGACCGTGTGGACCAGCTCCAGAAAATCACTTAGACAGAACTCCTTCACGGCGCAGGAAATTCTGAAAACACTTCGGACAGTAGCCGTGACTAAATTTGGCAGTAGTTCGATCTTCAATGTAACGCTCGATTCGCTGCCAATCGCCCTCTTCATCACGTATTGATTTGCAATCGCAGCAAATCGGGAGTAACCCCTCGAGGACTGCTACGCGCTCACGAAGCAAACGTGTGTTGCGAGCGAGAATTGAGGTGACGACTGAGAGCGCGATCAGTACGACCCCGCGATTGGCCGCGTTAAACAGAGTAACTCGGAGCGATTCCGAGTTGTTCCAATAGCACTCAAGCCCGACTCGCCAAACGCAAAGAATAAGTACAAGCGCGATTGCAGAGCGAGCGTGGTAGTTCCAGCCAGCCAGCAAAACAGGAATCACGAAAAAGCTTGAAACGCGTAGCGACTGGCCCGCCAGCAAATCCACTCCTATCACCGCGATGGACAGGACGAATGGAGTCAAGCGATGGTTCCATGGCGATTGTTCAATCAAAAAGGTGCTTACGGGAGCAGGCAAAACTCTCTTCCTAATCACCTGATGGGGCATGGGCGATCAGCGTGATGAACCATGGCATCAAGCGATTTGATCCTTTATCGGCTGACGATGTAAAGCTCGCGATGAATAGACTCGCCAAAAACTCGCAACCAAACGGTGAGTCATCATCGGATCAACGATATCATCGCTAAGCCGCATGAGCAACCGCGGACTGCTCACTG
>JANPLP010000446.1:0-7301 GCA_031426595.1 Planctomycetia bacterium
CCGACGATGAAAACGACCGCCCCATCATCAATCTCGCGCGGCGCCAACTGCGCGCCATTGAAGCGACACCGCTTGACAGTAATATGTTGCAAAAACTGCTGCTGGCCAAACTTGATGAAGCCAACAAACTATACGAAAAAAGCGATGTGGTCGGTGCAAAACAAATCTGGGAAAGCATTATTAATTTGTACCAGGGCAACCAAGAGCTCGCACCGCTCGTCGAGCAGGCCGAGCAGCGTCTGGCCAGCTTGAAAAAGTAATCGATCCTCAATACGCTTTCACAATTCAGCACTCTTCCACGATTCAGCCACCAACTTCCCGGCTCGGTAGATGATGGCCACTCGTTTAAATCGACACACTCTGTTGCATTAGGTTGTTCTGGATTGAGTGGCCTCGTCTGCTATCCAGACAAGGCACGCTTCGAGACTTTAACTTGGATCACGTTTCATGAACTGGAAACGGAATCGCGCAGTGGCGCGGGAGCAATATGTTGCGAAATACGATGCCAAAGAAGCCGCAGCCTACGATGCTTACGTAGGAAATCTAGGGCCCGCCGATGAAGCTGCATACCTGACCGATCTCAAGCAGGTGTTCCAGTTCAATCCGGGAATGCAAGTACTCGACGTTGGCGCGGGATCCGGCACACTTAGCAAAATCCTGAGTCAAATCGATGGACTCTCGCTGACCGCGCTCGAGCCCTCGCCCGCCATGCTGGATCTACTGCGCAGCAAACCAGCGCTGCGGGACGTAACGTGCATTCAAGGTTTCTGCGATGCCGACAGGGATCGCGGCCACTTTGCCTCTGCACAATTCGATGTGGTCGCATCGCGCCAACTTGTGAACGGCCTGTTCGATCCACTCGCTGCGTTCACCAATTGGCACCACTGGCTGAAGCCAGGTGGCGCTGTAATCGCCATCGATGGAACATACGGTCGCAACGCTTGGACCGGAGCTTTTGAAGAGGAAGTGGACCTGCTGCCCCTGTCCGCTTGCCAATCATTAGCCACACTCCCTTATATGCTCGAGAAATGTGGCTTTGAGATTGAAGCCGTCATGCTTATGGCCGCGACCAACTCCATGCCTACAACTCGCACCCAGCGTTACGTTGTCATCGCGCGAAAGAGTGCAAATGGCGAAGCGGTCGCAGCAGAATAGACATGGAGCAACTTACTTATGGAGCGATTTGGGTTGCGACTGCCTTTTTGGGTTACTTGTCGCCGATTGATTTCGCGAGCATGGCGAATCACCCATCAGTCTATCGAACCATTGGCAGTTGGTGCCAGGCATATCGGTGGGGAAAGGCTCGGATATTCGCGTGGCACTTAGCCGCTGTCGGCTGGAGCTTTTACCGTAGACTCTCTCAGCGAGAGAAACACTGTTTACAATAGGAGCCGTTCTCAACAGCCGTTTTTCTGGCGTGGGTTCTACCGATCATCAATCCTCCTGGAGGGTCAAATTCAATGCTGGTTAAGCATTTCATTCAAGCTGTGGTTTGTTTTGCCGTTTTCGCGAGTCACACCCAGTGGGCCGTGGCGCAGCAGCGAAATCGTGGAGTCGGCGAAGCCGTTGGAATGCTGAAACAGCGAGTCGAACCGAACTGGTTGGACGGAAATTCGAAGTTCTGGTACCGCAATAACTTAGCTGACGGCGGACGCGAATTTATCTTGGTAGACGCCGTCGGCAGCAATCGGTCAACAGCCTTCGATCACGCCGCTGTCGCTAAAAAACTGTCCATCATCTTGGGCCACGAGGTAGCCGCGGAACGCTTGCCCATCGATCGGCTCGAGTTCTCGCAAGACGGACTGACTCTGGCGCTCAGCGGACGCGAAGGGACTTGGGACTGGCAACCCGCCACGCAATCCCTTTCAAAACACATTGTCGCAACCGATCCAACGGCTGAGAAATCTCAAGCTTCGAGAGCGGCCGGACTAAAGCCTGATTCCGAACTGCGCGGCTCTAGTCGTACTGGACCCGACACAGAAATCACTTTCGATAATCAGACCGCCGAGCCTGTAAAAATCTTCTGGATCGACACCAACAATCAACCGCAACCGTATGGACAAGTCGACGCCAAATCACGCCGAGCTCAGCATACCTTCGGCGGCCATCGCTGGTTGGTTGAGAACTCGCAAGGCGATCGCTTGGCGGTCTTCGAAGCCACGGACGAAGCTGATACCGCGATCATCGATGGCTCGAAGCAAGATGTTCGGGCGGTTGGCCGTCGAGGCCGACGACCTCGCAGCGGGGCTCCGCAGGCGGCCAGCGATAGGTCGCCAGACGGAAAATGGCGAGCCTTCATCAAAGAGAAAAATGTGTTCATCCAGGCACTCGATGCGGATGGTGACAGCGGCGAAGCGATTCCGCTAAGCAGCGATGGCGAGGGAGATTTTGAGTACTCGCGCCCTGCATGGTCGCCCGATTCAAAGTCTCTGGTCGCGTTACGAGTCGAACGAGCTGAAACGGCTGAGGTTCATCTAGTACAGTCGTCGCCATCGCAGGGAGGCCGAGCAGTGTTGACTTCGCGTCTGTACGCGCTGCCTGGTGATCGGTTTTCAAAGCACGAATTGAATGTCTTTAACGTCGAGACTCGCGAGCAACTTAAGCCTACGGTCGATCGTTTCGAGCACGGCTGGGAGCAACCGCGTGTGCGTTGGAATTTGAGCAATGGTCATTTTACTTATCGCATGGTCGACCGCGGTCACCAGCGGCTGCGCGTGATCGGCGTCGATCCGAAAACGGGGCAGGTATCGAACATCGTCGACGAGCAAAGCAAGACGTTCATCTGGACGATTCACACCGAGGAACTCGAGCTGAGCTTGGTGAACTGGATGGAAAAAAGCGACGAGCTCATTTACGTTTCGGAGCAGAGCGGCTGGCGACATCTTTACTTGGCGGGCGTCGAGCGCCCAGGAGAATTGAAGCCGATCACTGCGGGCGAGTGGGTTGTGCGAGGCATCCAACAGATTGATGAAGAACTCCGCCAAGTTTGGTTTTCTGCCAGCGGCGTGTTTGCAGATCAAGATCCCTATCTTGTCCATTTCGGTCGAGTCAATTTTGATGGCAGCGGACTGGTTTGGCTGACCGCGGGCAATGGCATGCACACCATTGACTTCTCACCCGACCGTCGATTCTTAATTGATCGGTACTCGCGAGTTGATATGCCGCCGAAGCATGAGCTGCGCCGAGTCGAAGACGGTGCATGGATCTGCGACTTGGAGCAAGCGGACATCAGCGGCTTGACGGCCAGCGGCTGGAAGATGCCGGAAGTTTTTTCAGCTAAAGGTCGCGATGGCAAAACGGATATCTGGGGAGTGATCCATCGGCCGTTGGATTATGACCCAGCGAAAAAATATCCGATCATCGAAGACATTTATGCTGGTCCGCAAGGCGCTTTTGTCCCCAAATCATTCAGCCCGGCGCAGCGGTATCGAGCTCTGAACGAGCTGGGCTTTATCGTTGTGAAAATCGATGGGATGGGAACTTCGAATCGATCGAAGGCATTCCACGATGTGTGCTGGCATAACTTGAAGGATGGTGGATTTGAGGATCGGATTTTGTGGATCAAAGCGGCGGCGACGAAGTATCCCGAAATGGATGTAGATCGAGTTGGCATCTATGGCGTTTCGGCGGGCGGTCAGAATGCAGGCGCGGCTGTTTTATTTCATCCAGAGTTCTACAAAGTTGCCGTCGCGGGCTGCGGTTGTCATGACAATCGGATGGACAAGGCGAGCTGGAATGAGCAGTGGATGGGATATCCGGTTGGTCCACATTACAGCGAGTGTTCGAATATCGACAATGCCCATCGACTCGGCGGCAAACTGTTACTGATCGTCGGCGAACTGGATGAAAACGTGCCTCCGGAATCCACGTTGCGTTACGCGGATGCATTAATCCGAGCCGACAAGGATTTCGATCTGCTGGTCGTACCCAATGCCGGTCACGGCATAGGCGGCGCTTACGGAGATCGCCGCATGCGTGATTTCTTTGTGCGACATCTGCTCCCATGAGATCGCACAACAACGCCGCTCGGGCCTGTTGAAGGAACCTGTCGTTTGATGACGGAGCGGCGGACTTTATTCAAGGGGTCGGTCGTACCAGCTCGGTTGAGTCGTTAGATCACTTCTTGGATCGCGTCGATGTGTTCGACGCCGACCAGTTTTTGATCGAGGCCGCTGTAGAAGTAAGCCAGCCGGTTTGGGTCGAGCCCCAGTTGATTGAGGATCGTCGCGTGCAGGCGTTTGACGTGCATCGGTTTCTCAACCGCTGCTGCACCTAATTCGTCCGTGGTGCCAACGCTGATGCCACCTTTGATACCACCACCGGCCATCCACATCGTGAAGCCATAGGCATTGTGATCTCGACCAGATCCCTTGGCATACTCAGCGGTCGGTTGCCGCCCGAACTCACCGCCCCACACGACCAGCGTCGAATCGAGCAGTCCGCGTCGTTTGAGGTCCTTTAAAAGCGCTGCGACTGGTTTGTCTGTCGCGCCCGCGTGGCGATTGTGATTGGTTTCAAGATCGCCGTGCGCGTCCCAGTTGTCATCATTGTGAGCACCCCCACTGTACAACTGGATGCACCGAACACCGCGTTCCACCAAACGTCGAGCGATCAGGCAGCGACGTCCGAAATCTTGAGTCTTCGCTTCGTTGACTCCGTATAGCTCCAGTGTGTCAGCATCTTCTGTGCTAAAGTCGACCGCTTCGGGTGCGTGTTCTTGCATCTTGTAAGCCAATTCGTAACTGGCAATGCGTGCCGCCATGTCATCATTGTCCGGGTGGCTTTTCAGATGTCGCTGGTTGATGGCATAAATCGAATCCAGCATCTCGCGCTGCACCGTACGCCCGACGGTTGCATGGGGCTGAAGGTCCAAAATTGGACTACCTTGACTACGCAAAACTGTGCCCTGATAGGTTGCTGGCATGTAACCGCTTGACCAATTCTTAGCGCCACTGATTGGGCCGCCTTTCGGATCGAGCATCACGACAAAGCCGGGCAGGTTCTCGCTCACTGTACCCAAGCCATAATTGACCCATGAACCGAGCGCTGGCGAACCGCTCAGGATTTTCCCTGAGTTCATCATCAGCATGGCGGAGCCGTGAATTGGCGAATCAGCAGTCATGGAATGCAGGAAAGCGATATCATCGACGCACTGGCCGACATTTGGAAACAGGTCGCTGACCCATTTCCCGCACTCTCCATATTGCTTGAATTTCCAGCGAGGCTCGACGACCCGACCGCCGGTTCGATGTCCACCGCGACCGAATGTCTTCACATCGACGGTCTTACCATCCATGCCGATCATGTTCGGTTTGTAGTCAAAAGTATCGAGGTGACTTGGGCCGCCGTACATGAACAAAAAAATGATGCTCTTGGCTTTGGGAGCGAAGTGGGGCGGTTTGGCAGCGAGCGGATTTGAATTGGCATTCAGATGGGGTTCAGCACCCTGAACCGACTTGGACCAAGAGCCATCTGCGGCCATCATCGAACTGAGCGCAACCGCGCCGAAACCACCAGCACTCTGCCATAGAAATTCGCGACGTAAGCGGCGGCAAAACGATCCGTTTGGTTTGTCCGATGACATGCTTTTGCTTTCCGAAAGACTAACAACCCACAATTCACTCAACCCGCAACCTGCAATACCTGCAATTTAGTCCACATACAAGAACTGATTCAAATTCAGAACCACCAAACACATCGCTCGGCGAGCCGCTTCTTCGGACAACTGGTGCTTAACCTTTAGTCGCTCGACCAAGTGTGTTAACTCATCGATATCTTCCTCGGTCCCGGAGCGACCGATGGCTAGCTCAAGTGCTCGAGAAGCTTGTGTTCTTAAGTCATCACCCACTTCACGCGTCACTCGCGCGTGGAACGCAGTCGCTTGCTCCTGCATCCAATCGCTGTTGAGCATACTGAGTGCTTGGCCGGGCTGAGTCGTTAAGAATCTGGCTTCGCAGGTCGTATCCGAATCCGGAAAATCGAAAGCGCTTAGCATGGGCACAGTCAGCGAACGTTTGACGTGGATGTAGATACTGCGTCGAGCTTGGTTGGCTGGCGAGGAATTCTCCCAGCCCTTACCCGGTTGCGACTGACTGGCCAAGACCTCTGCGGACAGAGTCGGGTACATGCTCGCACCGTACTGCTGTTCATTCAACTGACCGGTCACTGCCAGCACCGCATCGCGCAATTGTTCCGCGCTCAGCCGCCGTACGTTCTGCCGCCAGAATAGATCGTTTCGAGGGTCTTGTGCCAGCGCTTGCGGTTCTGCATCAGAACTCATCCGATAGGTATTCGAAAGCAAAATCATGCGATGCAGACGCTTCAAACTCCACTCGTGTTCGAGCAAATCGGACGCCAAGTAATCGAGCAACTCCGGATGTGTTGGCGTTTCGCCCATCAAGCCAAAGTTATTGGGCGAGCGAACGATTCCTCGTCCAAAGTAGTACAACCAAACACGATTGACGATCACTCGCGACGTCATCCAATTGTCTTTTGAGGTCAACCAGTCTGCTAGCAGCTTGCGGCGTCCAGCCGACCGAGCCCCTGGTGCAGCCGGTTGTAAGGTGGGCGCGCCACCTCCCAGCAACCGAGGAAATGCAGGCTGGACTTCGTCTGCTTCGGCATGAGGGCTACCGCGGGTGAGCACATGTGTAGCGGGTGGCTGAGCGTCGCATTTAGCGAGTCCCAGGACGCGCTCGCGCGGCGGCAATGATCGCTGCCGTTCGTTCAGATCTTTTTCTTTGGTCTTCAATTGCTGGTACTCAGCCCACGTTGCTTCATCGACATACTTTTCCAGTTTTTCGCGCAGTACTCGACGCCGGCCATCACCCTCCGTCGCGCGTTGGTCTGGCGCGTCCATCTTGACGATTGCCGCTTGCTCGATCTCACGGATGCGACGTTCGGTTTCGCGGCGATCTCGCTGTACCTGCTCGTACTGTTGGCCGATCTCGGGCGACAGATCCAGTTGATTGTTCGACTGCTGATCACCTCGATCGCCATAGGAGGTCACATCGCGCAGAAACGCAACCATGCTGTAATAGTCCTTCTGCGTCAGCGGATCGATTTTGTGATCATGGCATCGCGCGCAATTAAGGGTCAGCGCCATAAACGCTTGGCTGGTCGTGGTTACGAGATCATCGTATTCATCAAAGCGAGCTTGCAACGGATCTGCCGGTTCATCGTCCCAAAGCCCCAATCGGAAATAACCTGTGGCGGTCAGCGACTCGGTGGTCACCTCCTTCAGCTCGTCACCCGCCAATTGTTCGCGGACGAACTGATCGTACGGTTTGTCGTCGTTGAGC
>JANPLP010000447.1:0-6348 GCA_031426595.1 Planctomycetia bacterium
GTCAAGATCGGCTCGCCCTCGATCGCCATCAACCGACCATTCCTCCGCAGTACCGGAAGATATCCGCTGACCAAATGCAAATCCGACGCTTCTTGTTGAACAGCCCTATCAAGCCATCGAAGGATCGGAGCGCGTGCGGAATCCTGACCAGTTATCGCGTTTGTCGACGAATCATGCATGGGCTGACCTGAAAAATGAGGCTGGGACAAAAACCGCCAAGTGGATTGCAACTGCGGAAAGCTTGCAAGTTTGAACCCTCCACTTGGCTGTCTGGTTCGATCCGCAACACGTTTCCTGTAAAATTTTCAGCAGAAGAACTTGGCACAATCGGCTGTAGGGCAGTGCGCGCCATTCCTGACGATCCGTTCAGCAGTCGCCTGTGGGACGCTTCAAAAAGTTTCAACCAGCGGAGCAGTGATGAATCATCCAGCCGAACCACCCAGCACTCGACCGCTCGGATCAGTACTCTACAACAATCGAGGCCGCGTTGCGTTGGTGACCGGTGGTTGCAATGGAATTGGGCTGTCGATCTGCGAAGCCTTTGCGGCGAGCGGCGCCTCGGTAGTGGCGGCTGATGTGGATGCAAGTCGCGCCCCATTGTTACCCGAAGGCGTGATGTTCAAACAGGTCGATGTATCCGTCGAGGAGCAGTGCCGCGAAGTGATCGAACGGGTTGTCAACGAGTTTGGAGGGCTCGATGTGTTGGTAAACAACGCAGCCATCCAACCACCCAAATCGTACGTGCCAGTAACCGAATTGGAAGCGGCTGAACTGGAACGTATGACCCGCGTCAATTTCTTTGGTTACGCGTTCATGGCCAAGTTCGCGTTGGCTCAAATGCAGAGACAGGCAAGTGGTGTGGTGGTGAATATGTCCAGCGGGCAAGCCCATCGAACCGCGCGACAAGTTCCCGTTTACGGGCCGATCAAAGCAGCCAACGTTTTGCAAGCCAAACAGTGGGGAGTGGAGTTTGCGAGGCAGGGGATTCGTGTCGTCTCTGTTTCTCCTGGCGCTATCGATACGCTGCTGGTTCGCGCTTCGCTGGAAGCACAGGGTGGCGCGGCCGCTTTAGCCAACCGACATCCGTTGGGCCGCATCGGTCAGCCGGCGGAGATTGCGCAAGCCGTGCTGTGGTTGTGTAGTCCGGGTGCTTCGTTTGTGACCGCCACAGATTTAGAAGTTGACGGAGGGCTGGGAGCGTTCGGCGCATTCGCCGAGCCATTTGAAATGGAATAATGGTTCGCTCTTTGATTACATCTGGGTCGTGGGCTTGTTGCCAGCCCGCAGAGTTTGCCTATCGCTGAAAAATGGGAAGCACTGTGCGCGGCATGTTCAAAATCAAGCAAGCCATGGCGGTACCATACTCGATGCTGTTGTAGTCGAACCAACCGCCTTGAGAGTTCCGGAGCGACAGCAGAATCTTTTTCAAGCGTCCGTACCACTGATCCCAAGCGTTTCCACCTCGCAACCAAAATGCTTGAGCCGAGTAGTAATGCGCGTAGTAGAAGAAACTGTTTCGTTCGAGCGAGCTGTTGGCGGCCAAGTTGGCTTGCAGGTAAGCGATCGCTGAATCGATCTCTTCGCCTTCATAAATGCCTGCGTTATACAAAGCGACGACAGCGGCCGCGGTGAGCGCAAAACGACTCGCTCCACCCGTCAACTGATACATGTATCCGCCATCTGCATTCTGACTGCGACGTATGTAATCGACCGCTTTATCGATAGTCTCCTTTGCCACGCCCACGCCCGCATTGCGAGCTGCTCGCAACGCCATGATTTGGCAAACGGTCACCGATAAATCCGCTTCGTAAGGTCTCGGTTCATATCGCCAGCCACCTTGTTCATTCTGGGATCGTGAAATCAGTTCCACCGCGGCGCTTAGCTTTGGCCGAACCTCGGTCGCTGGCGTCGTGCCATACAATTCCGATAAGAAAAGGGTTGCGAATCCGTGACCATACATCTGCCCATGGCTAGGTGATCCTGTCACCACGATCATCCCGCTCTCTTGCGAGTTTTCCGTTAGATAGCGTCCAATTCGTTGTAGACATTTTCCCGGCGTTCCAAATCCGCTGCGCACGCCACGGCTGAGCAGCGCTAATCCCACCAAGGCACACACACCTGCGTCGCGCCCCCAATCGTTCGATAGAAAGCTGCCATCCGAGTTCTGGCGACTGACCAACAGCGCAAGTCCCTTTCGAACGGCAACATCAACCTCTTTATCGTAGAGCGAATCGAGATCCGCGCGCGCAGGAAAATCATCTGCGTGACAACTGGCCGTGCAAAAGCCACTGGATACGCCAGCCGCTCCGTAAGCCAACAGTTGCAACATGCTACGCCGTGAACATCTTACTTGCCTGCTTGAATTCATTTAAGCAATGCCTGAAAGTAAGCTTCGATTTGCTCGCGGTAAGCGGGCAAAAACTGTTCCACCATCCGCGATTGCATCTGCTGACGCACACGCGAGGGAAGCTGGCCCCAAACGTCTTGTTGCAAAGCTTTCGGATCGGACAGTTCGACAGTCACACCGCCGGCAACACCTTTTTGAGTCGGCGGGTTTTCGGGCTCGCCTTGACGCTGCGATCGCTCCTGACTCTCTTCCCGAGTCCCGTACTCACCGGCGCGAGATTTCATCGAACTCGAATTTTCAGATTGGGATTGCGGTTGCGACTTGGCCTTAGAAGTTGATTGCTGCTGCGCATCCTTTTTGGACTGACTCTGTGCGCCTTGTGATTTTTCCATCTCGGATATCAGATCGTCTAAGCGGCGGACAATGTCCGATTGCAATTTCATCGTCTGCTCATTCGCTCCGTCACGCCCCAAGTAGGCGGCGGCAATCAACATGCTCTGCCGTACCGCTTGCAACGGATTCTCTTGATCTTCACCCAAATCTTCACCCTCCAAACCTATCTCGGCTGGAGTCAGCGGCGGATTAGTTGACGCTTTGGTCGACGCTTCATTTTGTTTTGGCGCACCGGGCTCGTTCAACAATTCCAGCAGCCCTTCCACCAGCTCCGTCGACGTTGATGGACTCTTGGGTGTTGGCTTTGTTTCGTCCTGAGCGTGCAGACCGGGACAGACTATCGACGCAAGCACTAGGCACTGCAGCCGCAGAGACCAAAACTGTCGTCGATCAATTTGAATGTTCATTGGTTGCTGTCCGTCGAAGCGGCGAGTTCGCGAAGGATCTGTTCGAGCTGAAGGCCGAGCGCCTGCTGTTGCAGCGACAACTGCTCGAGTCGTTGGTTTCGGATCGCTCCCATTATAGAGGTCGATTCGCTAAGTTGCTTTGTTTCTTCGTTCACGTCGGACTGCAATCCACGCAGCAACTTCAAGCTAGCTATGGGTGGAACAGGCCGGCTCTTCGATTCGCCCTCCTCCGCTTGGGATGGATTGTTCGCCTGATTCTCATTCGGTGGCTGTTGTTCTGGAGGCTTCATGGCACTCGCCGCCTGCTCGAGTTTCCGGAGTGCTCGCGTGGCCGATTCGGTCGCATCCGGGGCGATTCGAAACCGCTGCGCCGCGGCTACAGCACGAGCCATATCCAGTTCGGCTTGTTCCAATGTCCAGTCGAAAGCGGGCAGTTTATCGGCTCGCTCGCGGACATCGCGAACCATCTGCCGGACCGCTTCCTGGCGACTGGCAAGTTGCCGGATCTCCTTTTCAACCGATTTGCGTTCCTCCTCTTCGAGAACATCCAGTTGCACCTGAGAAGTTTCGTCGAGTTTGGCGACCAGCGGCGATTGCTGAGCCACCAGTTGTGCCAATGCGGCTCCCAGTTGCATCAGTTGTTGCTCGGCGACTTCTCGCTCGAGTTCCTTCGTTCGGTCGGCTGATTCTTTAGCGGCCTTTGCCAGTTCTTCTGCGGCCGCCGAGGCTTGGCTGGCTGCGTTTGCCGTTTGCCCGCGCTCAGCCGCCTCCGCCGCTGCGTCTTGGGCTCTCAAAGCCGCTTCCAAGGATTGCTCGGTTTGACTATCACCCGCCTGACTCGAACGGGCCTGCTGGGCATCGGTTTCTTGCTGCAATCGCTTTTGCTCGCCACTCAAGCTTGCTGCTTGTGAAGCCGCATCTGGGGCAGACATTCGTCGAGCCAAATCGGCCTGCTCGTTCGCCAACTCACGCAACTCAGCAGCCGTCGATTGCTGTTGTCCCAGTTGCCCCTTAAGGTTCCGAGCAGATGTCGAATTCAATTTTTGCAGCGCCTCTCGCAACGAATCGATCACCTTCGCTTGCGTCTCTGTGGCTTGTGCGAACCGATCGCCGGCAATGTTCTCTGTTGCTGTTCGCATTTGGCTGCTTACTTGATCCTCCGTGATGCGCTCGATCGCTTGTTGCACCTGCGTCTTTAAAGCTGCTTGTTCTTCCGGCATCGAATCCGCGAGCGTTTTTGCGCGTCGCTGCAATTGATCGACCGACTGAGCTAAACCCTGTTGGTCCGCTTGCAGACCAGCTCGACTAGATTGGAAGTCCTCTTTGTTCATGCCAGCTAAACGACGCAGCTCGAGACCATCCGTATCGCGACGAATGGATTGTTGCTGACTTAATACCTGTCCAAGTTCTCTTTCTACGACGCGCAACGCTTCCGACTGGGCGAGGCGATCGGTTAGTCCCTGCAACTCTGCAAGCGCTGCCGACTGACTGGCTTCTGAATTGGACAGCGCATCCGTTAAAGCCTTAGTCGGTACTGAATTCTCTTTAGCAGCTTCACCAGCTTGCTCGCGGGCTGCTTGCGCGTTGCGGAGCGCTTCGTTCATCTGCTCGTCGCCGATTCTATCGATGCGAGCTTCTAGGTCTTTCAGTTGCTGCGCCATCTCGGAGTTAGCAAGTTGATTGTTCTCCAGCAAAGTCGACAAGCTCCGCAGGCTTTCGGCGACGCTGTTGCGATCTGCGGTGAGTTGCCGGTTCACTGATTGCTGCATCTGCACAACATTCGCGAGTGCATCCACCTCTTCGCGCCGCACCGATTCACTCTGCTCGACAATTTCTCGGCTGCGCGTCGCGAGTTGGCTGTTGCGTCGCTGCGCGTCGGTGATCGCGCGAATTTGTTCCAGCAACTGCGACTGACGCGCGGCGATCGACTCCAGCACATCTTCGGCACTGCGAACTTCGAGTGCTTGGGTGCTGCTTTTACCGATCTGGCCCAGGGTATCGCGAGCTTCCATCCAGAGCAACAACCGTTGGCCGGCCAGCAATCCGACGCTGCTATCCATTTGCCAATTGCGATCAATTGCAAAATCCCGCCGCGCCATGCTCTCACTTTCGCTCACCGACCAAAGAGCAAATCGACCAGGATCTGCTCCGTCAGTACCTTCAATTTGCCAGCGAATCGAAACGTCCTCCAGCCCTAGATCATCGTTGGCGGCACCGCGGATCATCAGGGCGGCGTCTGGTGACAATTGCGCGAGCTCTTGTTCGGCCAGTGTCACGACAGGTATTGCATCGGCGATCAACTCCACGGACCACAACTCTGGCGACTCAATCGCAAACTCAGCTTGCGTGGTCAGCTTCCATCGCCATGCCTGAACTCCGACAGGTGTCGACGCATCACAAATTATGCACGTAAACTCGCGGCCATCGGACTGCAATTCGACCTGCGGCGGAGCGTGCATAGCAGTTCCAACGGTTGAGGTATCGGATGAAGCTGGCTTGAGTTGCGTTACCATTTCTATGTGGCTGACCGGTTCCGCGAAGCGACCGATAAACTCTATACGACTTCCAACAAGTGCCTGAATTCGATTGCCAACGATATCGCTGGCAGTTTGCCCGCTGTATTGCGGCGGTTCAATATGAAAGCGATACGATTCGAGCTTCGGCGGCTGAGCTACGTCGACGCGATACCAGGCCATACTGTTATCATCGCCACCCACCGCGCGAACTTCGATTGCCTGATCCACACTGGGTATCGAACCGACGGCGACGTCCGTCAAATTCTTCGCTGGATAAGTCGTTACATCTTGAGGGGAATCAGAATCCGGATAGCGAACCTGCAAAGCGATCGATTCGGGTAGCGGCGGTACGGCGTCGATAACTTCCAAGTTGAGCTCCTGCCCGTTGGCGATCACCCGCGGAATGTTTACAAAATCGAGCTGATCGTTAAGTGGCCACGGGAGGTGCGACCACGGGTTAAACAGTCGAGCCACAGCGAGTCTCATGTCCGCTGGTCGCCACGCAAGCAGGAGTAAGGCTACAGCCACAACAACTAGCATCGCACCTACCGCTCGCAACCAGCTGCTATGATCCAGATACGAATTCCAATTGACGGATGATGAACTGAATGACCAGCGTCGGATCGCTGCGTCGCGAAACTGTTGAGATCCAAGTTGGTTATCGAGCGGGCCAGCTTCAGCCAGC
>JANPLP010000448.1:0-5955 GCA_031426595.1 Planctomycetia bacterium
CGCCGGTTTTTTAAAACCCCAAGTTATTTAGTTAACTTGGGGTTTTTTTCGTTTCGTGTTGAGCCTGTTTTCGTTGCTTCCTTCGGCTCATGCCAGCCGCCCGGAGATGCGCCCCTTACTGAAGCTGCTTTGATCATAAGGTTGCTTGAGTCCATTTGAGACTCTTCTTTAGAGCTGCCTCTGTGTGGACTGTTCTGTTAGTTTCCCCAGTGCGACCTACTACTGCCAATCCATCCCGTTCGCGGCTCGCCGCAGGGCGATTTAATCATCTGAGTTTGACGTGTTGGTTACAGGATCTGGGAAGCGGTGGTTATAGGTGTTCAGTTTCTTTCATTCAGTACTGTGAAGCTGCCATGGGTTAGCGTGTTCGAGCATTCACTTGAATGTGATTGAATTTCAGTGACCGCGTTTCATTCGCTTGATAACGGGTTTTTGCTGGCCTTGCTGGGATGGTTTTGGGGGAGGAGGGGAGCGGTTTTCTGTTTCCCGTTTTGGTGTCTTTGTAAGGAGATTCATACGGAGCCTCCTTTTTTGGGCCGTTTCTTTTTTGGGATGGTTTCTTAATGCGCAGATGGAAAACTCCTGTTCGTTGAGGGGCGGTGCGAGATGAGGGGAGCGGTCGGGGCTGCGTAGAGGGTAAGCTCGCCCTTTTTTCATGTTGTTCCGTGAACCGATTGTTGTTATGCATTAACGACAACCGATTCGTTTCGTTTTCACAGCGCTTCGTTTTTACGGCAAGCGGCGAGTAAGACTACGGTTCGATAAATGATACGTCCCGAACGGTTTAGGGTTTCGGCGACGATTGAGCTATGCAAGGATGCAGTTATGTCAGTTGTCACGTTGAACGATATCGCCGATTGGGTCGCTGGCCATGTGGTGGGCGACGGCGGCCTGGTGATCGAAGAAGCATTACCTCTCCGAGATGTTGCTGGAAAGTGCATCACGTTGGCTGACAATGGGAAGTATGCAGTGCAGTTTGAGAATTCCGTGGCTTTGGCGGCTGTGGTGTCCAGTGACTTTCCAATCGGTTCCAAATCTCTCGTGGTTGTCGAGCATCCGCATTTGGCTTTCGAGACGATCGTTTCGAAGTTACGGCCGCAGTACATAGCTCAGTTTTCTGGTATTCACTCAGCCGCGCACGTTCACAGTTCGGCGCAGGTCGACGCCAGTACCGCTCTCCAACCGGGTGTTTGTATTGCTGAGAACGTAACCATTGGGAAACGTTGCAAGATATTTAGCGGTGTTAACATCATGGCGGGCTGCCAGGTGGGTGATGATTGCACGCTCTACCCGAATGTCACCCTCTATCCTGGCACGATGTTAGGGGATCGAGTACTGATTCACGCGGGCGCAACATTAGGTGCCTTTGGATTTGGTTACCGGTCGGTTGCGGGTCGGCACGAGCGGACGGCGCAAGTGGGGTGGGTGCAAATTGAATCCGACGTGGAGATTGGGGCTGGGACTACGATTGATCGTGGAACTTTTGGCGTCACGCGGATTGGGGAAGGCACTAAAATCGACAATCAAGTTCAAATTGGACATAACTGCCACATTGGAAAACACAACTTGCTATGCGCGCAGGTGGGAATCGCCGGTTCTTGCACTACGGGGGACTACGTCGTTATGGCAGGGCAAGTTGGGATGAAGGACCACATCACGGTGGCTGATAAGGTTGTCATTGGAGCTCAGGCGGGCGTGATGCAGGACATTCAAGAAGGTCAAGTGATGTTGGGTAGCCCTGCCCTACCCCACAAACAAACCATGCAACAGATTGCTGCACTCATGCGGTTGCCTGAATTGCGGCGTCAAATGCGTGAATTACAAAATGAATTCGCGGAACTTACCAGAACAGTTTCCTTAACCGCACTTCCGTCGGCCGAAGAATCGGTTTCGAACTCTGCTCGCGAAGCGGCTTAGCGGAGGTGTGTCATGAATTTTGCAGCAGCGTATCACGTGGATCCGAAAACACGAAAAGTCGGTATTGTGGCCGGTTGGGGAAGTTTTCCCGTCGAAGTGGCCGAACATTGTCGAGCTCTTGGATATGAAGTTTATATAGCGGCGATAAAGGGGCACGCCGATACACGGCTAGCTCAGTATGCTGTCGAGATGAAGTGGTTCGGCGTCGCCAAGCTGGGCGGGCAAATTCGATTCTTCCAGCAGCATGGCGTCCCGCAAATTACGCTGGCTGGAAAACTCTTCAAAGACAAGATTCTCTTCCATGGTTTGGGATGGATGGAACACCTGCCCGATCTAACCTGCCTCAGAACGCTTTATCGCAGTTTCATTACGCGATCAAATGACACTCGAGATGACACGATTCTTGGGGCCGTCGCAGGGGCTTTTACTCAACGCCGTATCCAAGTGCTTCCCGCGACAGATCTAGCGCCGCAATTGATGGTCAACGATGGGTGCTTAACTCGGCGCGCCCCCAACCGTCGCGAGCTGCTTGACGTTCAATTTGGTTGGCAGATTGCTCGTCAGATGGGTGGACTCGACGTAGGTCAAAGCATCACCGTTCGCGACCAGACAGTTCTGGGTGTCGAAGCGGTCGAAGGTACAGACGCACTCATCACTCGCACGGGAAAACTTTGTCCTCGCGGTGGATTTACTTTGATCAAGGTTGCTAAACCTGCGCAAGACATGCGATTCGATGTTCCGACGATCGGCTTGCGAACCATTGAAAACGTTATCAAAGCGGGTGGTACGACCATTGCCATCGAAGCTCATCGGACGATTCTCGTCGATCGCGAAGAAACACTAGCTCTCGCGAACCGTCATCGAATTGCCATCTTGGCGCAAACCGACGCAAGAGCTGGGACTCGTGTCATGATCGATGCCGCTTGAATTTTCGCAACGTAAATAAAAATTCCATGCGAGGCCCGTTTGCGTTGGTGTCGCATTTGCGGAATGAGCGCGGAGTGGGAGTGATAAATGCGGATTCACTCGCTGGCGCTTCGAGCTTGTAGGGTGAAGAAATGCGGATTCACTTGCTGGCGCTTCGAGCTTGTAGGGTGAAGTGCGTAAAACGGAGCGGCGTTACAGAGGCTTAGCGAGTTCGTCGTGAGGAGCGAATCTGTACTGGTGTCCCGTATACCTCTTCAAACAACGTTCCGCTTTGTCGCAGCGCCAATTGTTCGAGTGACACATCCTCGACTCCGCTGGGGACGATGATTAGTCGCTTGTTTTCTTGGCGGCACTGGATGTCATTGATCCGCTGGCTGCGCGAATCATCCAGGGCGATGGCCAATCGTAAAATTGCGGCCAGCTTCGATACGGCAACCCGGTCGGTTCTGTCTAAGTTCGCATAGCCTTCGTGTGTTGGTAGCGGGCTACTTCGTCGATGGTAGCGAGCCACGAGTGCGACCAGCAGTACATCTTTGCGACTTAATCCGAACAGTTCGCTGTTGCGAATCAGATACATGGCATGCTTATGGTTGCTACGCACATTGATATACAAACCAACTTCATGGAGCAGAGCGGCTAGGAACAGAATCAGCTCCATGCGAGGTTCCAACTGATGCTCGGCTTGCAAATCGGTGAACAACTTTCGCGACAATGCGGCGACATGTCGCGCATGTTTTTCATCGAAATCAAATCGCCGCCCTAAGCCGATGGCCGAACGAATGATTTGGCTCCGGAAATCTGCTGTCCAGATGTCGCGAATCGCCAAGTCTTGCAGCAAGCCATCGCGGAGGTTGGTATCGGCGACAGAAATCTCGGTTTGTTCGAAACTTCTGGCGAGCAGCAAGTAACAGAGTAGTGCGGGGGCAACGGTTTCTGCATCTTGAAAGCTCATCCCGAATCGCTGCACGATCTCATCTTCGCTCATTCGCAGCACTTGTCGTGTGAATGTGTTGAGCGCTTCCACAGGGAGTGTGGCCAACGACTGCGAATCAAAATCCTCAATCAGGTTTGCTGCTGCAAATCGAACGTCTCCGCCGATTGCCACCATCTCCAGCGGCGAATCGTTTGGGACGTGCTCGCGAATCTGAGCGACCACACGTTGGATCTGGTTCTCCATGATTGCTCGCTGTTTAGCCAGCGGAGCGTCGAATTTTTCTAATGTCTCCAGCAAACGCAGCGATCCGAGCCGATAGGTATGTGAGAACAAAACATTACCGCTGCGCACTACCAGCACTTCCGTACTACCGCCACCCACTTCGATTACCACCGATCGGCTGCTGGCCAACTTAGGGTTGGATTGCAGCAGTGGTTGGATTCCCATGTAAGTAATGCGATTGACTTCCGCTTCATCCAGCGGATCCACTTGCATGCCTGTTGCGATGAACACGCGATCGAGAAACGCCAAGCGGTTGATGGCTTCGCGAACGGCGCTTGTGGCAACAATTCGCATCTGATCCGGGCGAGTGATCCCATACTCGTTCAGCAATCGACGATAGCTCTTCAGCACTCGCACGCAATCTTCGATGGATGCCTTGCGAATTCGTCGTTGCGTGAAAGTATCTTTGCCGAGCGTGACACCCTGCGAGACACTTTCCAAAGGATGCACGTGGCCCTGAGAATTAATCTCCGCGATCGCCATACGGATGCTCGTCGCTCCGATGTCGATCACTGCAACTGGGCGTTTGTCGGATTCTTGTGGAGCGACGGGGTGGATGGGTGCTACGGACATAAGAATCGCGATTATTCTGGGCAAAGCATGGCTTAATTGCTTTATTGTAAACGGTCACTCGCGGCCTGGTAACTCGAATTTAGCGAATCCCCATAGTCGCTGCTTCCTGAGCGGCCACTTCGTTCCAGAACGAGACATATTTGCTGTGGTGTTTGACGTAAGCGGGGTCAAACACAGCTCGTCGTAGTTGTTCACGCTGTTCCACCAGTTTTTCGAGGTCCTTGGGATCATCGGGATGGAAAACGGGACAGGATCGATCATAAACGACCATTGCCCCTCGGTCCGCCTGATCATGAAAGCGGGACAGACCAATCACGCGATTCGCGACGTAGATCGCTTCGTTTAGCTCATGCGTCACAATCAGGATCGTGTACTCCGGCGTGCGGCCCTCTGCCTTCGCTTTCAGATTCTCTTGGTAGAAGCCGAGCAGCATCATTTGCAAGCTCTCTCGAGTCGCTTCATCGAGTGCGCCGAAAGGTTCATCGAGTAGTAACAGCTTCGGCTTCAGGATTAGTGACTGAGCGATTGCGACTCGCTGACGCATTCCACCCGACAGTTCCGTGGGGTATTTTCGGGCAGAAGCCTCCAGTCCAACTCGTTGTAAGTACTCTCTCGATTTATCCAGATGCTCCCGTTGCAACTGCAACCACTTGGGCAGCATGAACATTCGAAACGGCAATGACGTTGCGTCCAACTTCAGTCCAAACGCCACGTTGCGTTCGGCCGTCAAGAAATCGAAAAGGCTGTAGTGCTGATAAACGATACCGACGCGCCTACTCGGACCATCCATGACTTCGCCATCTACGATCACTTCTCCTTCGCTTGGCGGGTGAGTCCCCAAGATAGCTTTCAGCAGAGTGCTCTTGCCGCATCCACTTGGTCCTACCAGTGCAACTATCTGTCCTTCAGTGATTTTTAAGTTGATATCGTTTAGCACCCTTTGTGAGCCAAACCAATGCGACAAGCCTTTCACTTCTACCGCCGACGCACCTTCGGCTATCTGCTTGTTCATGTTTACTCTCCAAACCAGGGGCAAATACGACGTCGAGCTTGGACTAACAGCCAGTCAAAGAATAGACCTGAAAAACCAAGAATCGCTAAGTAGATATAGACCACATGCATATTCTGCAGTTTCGACTGCTGTTTGATGGTGTAGCCCATGCCTTCTCCAGCAAACGACCATTCCGCAGCGATCAAGAATACCATGGCAGGGCCGATTTGCAGGCGCAGGTTTTCAAGTACTCGGGGTAGAACTTGATTCCAGATTACTTCGAAGATCACTTCAAATTCGGAGGCACCCAGCGTGTATGCCTTGTCGATAT
>JANPLP010000449.1:0-1791 GCA_031426595.1 Planctomycetia bacterium
CCAGTGCGCGATGTCGAGATACCTTCCGCAACCCGGTCAATGGTCTGCTTGAGAAACCGCTGACGGCCGGAGGTCCACTCAATCGTTGCTGCGAAACGATTGCGCGACCGGCTGACTAAACATTGTGGCCGCCGGGGACCGTTACAGTTGGCTATGCTGCATGCGCCAATCCTGCGCGAGTTCCGCGAAGATAGCTGGATCCGCGGTGAGCAAGTCCACATGTTCAGCGTTATCGCTCTCCAAGTCCATACCTTTCGACTGAGCTTGAGCCAAAGCCTCGCGTCCGAGACGAGCAGCTCGCACTTTCGCTTTCGGTACGAAGTTGTTGGTCTCATCGACGCGGATCAGATCGCGTTGACGTGACCGCAACCTGGGGCCGGCAATTAACGCGGACTTGAGATCGTTGATGGGTGCGATTCGATTGCCTGCGAGCGCAGCGAATTTATCAGCGATAATTAAAGACAGTTGCGGTAACAGGTTGCGTTGATTCTCTGCGGAATGAAGTGCTTGCAGATCCACATTGATCCACTCGGCGGCTAGTTGGCATTGGACTTTGCCATCGCGATCTTGTACCAGTAAGGCACATTCACGAGCGGCCAATTCGGCCGCGGCTGGCGCGCTCTTTTCGCTGATCGACAACCAAAGCCAGCGATCTTCACTGACGCGGTACACAAAGTCCTCTGGTGCAGCCGCTTGTTGTAGGCCTTGATCGACGACGGACGTATTCGCGTCGGAACTTCGCAGCACATGTAACTGGATCGTCGCATTTTTCTTAACGGCGGCGCGACCGGCAGCTTGCGATTGCTGAATCAGCCAACCGCGGACCAACGACAAGCGATTGTCGACAGGCACGGTGATGCGGAAAAGGGTGCCGCCGAGTGGACCGACTTGCGCGGAGATGGAACCACCGATAGCGTGCATCAACGATTTGACTGTCACTAGACCAATGCCCGCTTCTGCGGGGACGGGGATAGCTTGGGCTGAGTTGATGAAGCGGAGTAGGGGCGCGGTAAGCCCGCGGCCTTCATCTTCGATCGCGATCACCAATCGCTGAGTCACATTGGTCTGCCAAGCGATCCGCAGACTCAGGCGGCTGCCTCGGGGGCTGGCCGCGACGGCGTTGCTGATCAAATTCAACAAGACTCGACCCAGTTGATTGGAATCGAGGTACAGCCGAGGGAGCGATCGGTCCCAACCGACCCAGTCCAGTTCAATGTCGCGCTGGCGTGCCAATTCGCTAACCATCGGCTCGACAATTCCTCGAAGTTGGTGCGGGTAAAACCGCTGGCGCATCGTGCCTGCTTGCTTCTTATCCAAACGATCGGGGAGCAGGATGCCATCGACCCAAGTAGTCGCTTGTTGCAGTCGATCGTTGGCTGAATCGAGCAACCGGAGTTCTTGGTTACTGAGCGCGCCGTCTTGGCGAACTCGCGATGCGATACGTAAGAGGATTTGTCGAGCCACGCCGAGCGGCGCGCGGATATCATGCGCCGCCTCGGCTAACATCGCTCGGTAACGGTCGCCAAACGCATTCGATTCTTCAGACTTCGCAAAGTGCTCATTAAGCTTCGCGGGCTGAGCCAGACCAACTTGTGAAGCGGCGTCTGAAACAGCTCGACTCGTTGCCACCGAAACTGGGGCGGCGGAGCAACAATCGAACTGCGAACAAGCGGCTGGATCGAATGCGGAGGACAAACCAATGTCGGCCCGCCAACTGAATTCACCGAGGTTGGGTGCAACGCCGTGTGCGGCATCCAAGCGCAAGCGGAGAGCGGAATCCGCGCCGCTGAC
>JANPLP010000450.1:0-8487 GCA_031426595.1 Planctomycetia bacterium
CGCGATCGTTAACAGTGAAGTCGGGAGGGTGGGAGCGGTGTGAGCTTGTTGGAATCGAAGTGCGATTCTGGTAGCGAAGCGAGTGGCCCACTCAGGATGTTTGCTGAGCAGATCGGCAGCGGCGTCGGCGCAGGGGTGGTCTGATTGATCGATGGCTGCGAGGACAAATTCAACAGGTAATTGATCGGCGGTACCGAGTTGATCGACGGCAGTTAGTGCAGCTTGTTGTTGTCGTGGCGATAATTCAAGCTTTGCTAACTCAAGAATTGGTTCGGAGGCTCCGATTTCGATCATAGCGTAGGTGATTGAATGCTGGAGTGCGCGATCGGGCGTATCGGCTTGCAGACCTTGCATTAGAGAAGATATAGAGCTCGAATCGCCGATTCTGCCGAGGGCTTCGGCTGCGGCGCGCCGAACAGGGCTGGGGCTGGTGCGCACGGTTTGCTCGAGCTGTACTTTGGCGGGCGCATAGCGATGCAGTGCGACTGCGTGACAGGCAGCTTGGGCGAGCGAAGCATTCTCTGATGTAATGGCTTGTGCAAGACCATCGAGGGCGGCAGCATTACCGATTGCGCACAGCGCCCAGAGCGATTTGAGGCGGGAGTTAAGTTCAGAGCTGGGGTTATTAAGATCTTTGGAAAGAGCTGGGATGAATTCGGCAGTGCGAGTTTCGTTTGCTTCGGTAAGGGCGAGAAGGGCCGAACGAGCTAGCCAGGGGCGGTCGTCATGCAAGGACTTAACGGGATCAGAGATGGACTCCATGCGTGGTGATGGATTGGCGGAAGTTGCTTTTCGGCTGAGCCGGTAGATACCGCCGGGCGCTGTTTTCTGATCGATACGCGAAGTGGGGCAACAGAGGTCATACCATCCACCGGTATCAATGATAAGCAAGCTGCCATCTCGGTCTTCGAGGATGTCGGTGGGATGGAAGTCGATGCGATCGGCAACCAGTAGATCTTGGTCCGTAGTGGTGAAGCTCGCACCGGCGGTTTGCAGTTGATGTGCGGTTACTTTTTGCAAATTGAACAGGGCGGCGACAAGTGTTCGTTGATGAGGCCGCGTGGGCTGGACGAGTGTTTCGGATTCAAGGCAAATTAGACCGCTGGGGGCGGCGGGGCCGAGCTGTGTCATGATGGGCATGAGTGGTCCGGTACGAATGTGACCGTCCAGCACCTTGTGCGACTTGCCGTAAAGTCCGCCGTAGATGGCATGTGCGATACCGTCGCGCAGACCGTTGCCTGGATGTTGCAAAAATGTGCTGGTGAAGAATCGTTCGCCTTCGGGTGTTATGGCGACTTCGACGGGGTTATCCATGCCGCCGGACATGACGGGTTCGATAGCTGCAGTCGTGGAGTTTAGGGGGCGTCGAAAGATATGGGCGGCTGAAGTTTTGAGTTGTTTGCCATTGAGGAGCTGATGTTGTTGCTCTGCGAAGGCTCCTTTGCACCAGTAGATCCAACCATCGCGACCCAGGTATGGGCCATGCAAGTCGTTAGCGCAACCAGTGAGCGTTTGGCCATCGAACCACACTTCGCGTTTTTCATAAATCCCGTCGCCATCTCCATCGCTTAGTCGATAGATATTGGGTGGGGCGCACGCAAGCAAGTCATTGCCGAGGGCGAGCACCCCTTCGACGAAAGGGAGTTTGTCTGCAACGACAACGCGAGATTCAAACTTGCCATCCTGGTCGCTATCGAGCAAGCGTACGATGCGATGTAGCTCTTGCTTGTTGTGTTCTGCGATCGGTTTGCCCACACCGGCAGATTCAACCACCAGCAGATTTCCGGCTGGATCCCAGTCGGCGATCAAGGGCCACTTAGTTAAGGGTTCGGCGGCGACTTGTGTCAGTTCAAATGCCGCTGGTACGGTGAACGTAATATCACCGATCTTGACGAAGCGGGTTGTTTCAGACGCAGTGAGCGTGGAAATTTGAAAGTAGATAAAAACGCTGCAAGCGCAAAGGATGGTACAAATATTGAGCGAGCGCATAGTGGACTCCGCATGGAAAGCTTTAGCGCGCAGGCGGGGAGCCGTCGCATAGGAAGTCCATCATAGCTGATCTAAGGTTCGCGATGGCAGATTCTGCAGGCAGTCCTTGGCGGCGCGAAATTCGGTCGTTTATAGCTCACTTGAGAGAAATAAAAAAAGGCGCCCTCTCGAAGTGAGAAGACGCCCGTGGTGGGGAGACGCAGTGTAGTTTGATGACGTGTTGTTTGACGATTTTTACATCGGCCAAGAATAATACTGCGGCACGCCCAAATAATGATCGTTAAAGCAACTCCTAGTTAATTGCTGCTTGTGAAGCGGTTGGTTCATTGGCGGGGAGTGGTGGTGTGGTGCCTGTCAAAGCAGGCGTTCGCACCAGGTGGTGTTTCATCTCATAGTTCAGGCAAGTCAGGAACCACTTTGAATCACCAAACTGAGATGATGAAAGGGTATGAATGTTCTGGCGGAGGAGCATTATCATCGTATCGACCAGCGATTCAATTTCACGCTGTGTGGGGCTACCATCACCGCTGTCCTCTGGTGTTCGCTGGGCAACTAAAACGTCTATGCGTTCGCGAATCGGCGTGTAAGCGTCCATTCGGAGGATGTGCGGCCAAACGAGTTTGCCGTTGCTGTATTGCTCCGGTGTGAGCCGATCCGGCAGTGCGTTTTTCGAAAACTCCTGCCACTGTTCTTTTGTCAACGCGGGGCGAGCGTATCGTTCACGATACTTAAATACCTCTTCTCGATTTGCGATATAGGTCTTTACGTATAGATGGTTGTTTTCGATTTGGCGACGATAAGCGTCTGCGTAATTGACGGCCGCAAGTGAATTTAAATAGTTGGCTTGACCGACAGCTTGAACGGCGGCGGCTTGGCCGCGGAGATAACCTTCGGCGGCGGTGCTAGCGTGGTTGTAATAGGACCAGTTACTAACTGGTGCCATGGCTGGCGCCTGAGCGTGCAGGATACCTGAGAGTGCTGCGACAATGGAAAGGCTAAGGGTTACGGTTTTCATGATGGTCACCTGTGTAACTAAGTTCGATGGGTAGCAGTAGTAACACGTTTTGTACCAATTCACTTTGAACTCGTGTCACATTTTAAAATTCGTCTGAAAACGCGACATATTGATCGATTGCTGAACGCGTTGTTGAAAAAACTGGTTTGCGCGAGGCAGGGTGGGTGCGCAATCGAGTGCAAAGTTGAGACACAGTTCTCAGACTGAGACGCTTTCGTCGAACTGTGATGCTGGCAGATGGTGATTAGTTGAAATGTGGGTTTGTAGTGCCTAAGCTAGTGGGTGAATGCGGGCAAAGGTCAGAATAGTTCCAACAGACGAGTCGCGAGTCAATGATCCCATACAACACGGATGCACCGCTTTATCACATGCCGATTGCAACCGTCGGCTTGATTGTGCTGAACACGCTTCTGTTCGTGGCAGTGCCCGTGTCGATGTTGAGTTTCGAAACCTCGATGGCGACTGCCATGCTTGACGTGTTTGAAGATCTGGAGTCTCAAGAAGCGGCGGGGCAGGAAGGAGCCGTGGAGGGAGATTTTGCGATGAACGAGGAATTGACAGTGGAGGAGCGAGCAGCGGTCGCTGCGCAATTGCGATCAGCTGTAGCGAACGGTGCTGGGCCGATGCTGTCGCTCGAGTACGGTCGGGGCGTTAAGCCTTGGCAGTGGCTAACGAGCATTTTCATGCATGCTAATGTATTGCACCTGGTGTTTAACATGATCGCACTATGGGCCTTTGGCCTTGTTGTCGAAGGCAAGGTGGGTTGGGGGCGTTTTCTTGGGATCTATTTGGGCATAGGTGTTGCGCAGAGCGCGATTGAGCAAGTGACGATGTGCCTTTATGGTGAGGGTGGATCTTTGGGAGCCAGTGCGGCTATTTTTGGCATACTAGGCGTGGCTATGGTCTGGGCGCCGTCGAACAATTTCGAAGTGTTTTATCAGTTCGGATTTCGGATGGGGACCACCGAGATTCCGATCATGGCTTACGGTTTTTTGCAGTTAGCGTTGGAGATCTTTAACGTCTCGATGGGAGAGTTTGGGATATCCTCGGGATTGCTGCACTTGATGGGTTTTGCGATTGGCATGGGAGTGGGTTTTGTGTGGCTGGTCCGAGGTTGGGTCGACTGCGAGAGATGGGATTTGCTGACGGTGTTGAAAGGGCATGAAGGGCGGGATTTTGAGAGTGAGCGCTTGGAGCGAGAAGCGGTTGAATTGGTGAACTCAATGCAACCAACTCGATCCGATACTGCGGTGCGAGTTCAGCAGACGAAGTCGCAGGTTCAGTCAGTGAAAAAGCCGGCAGCTTCGGTAGCGAAGCCCAAGGTCGCCAAGGACGTTCCCGAACAGCCTTCGATCACTGTTGTTCCTCGCTCAATGTTTGCGCAGCCGGCGCCGAGCGCCGACGATTTCGCGGACTTGTTTGCGACGACGCCGGTGGAAGAAGAAACGCAGGAGCAGCGGTTGTTGGGGCTGATCGATAGCGGCAAGCACCAAGAAGCGATTCGCTTGTTGATTCAAATGCGAAAGGGAGGCTCGCACGATTTACCGCAGGAGCATTTGGCGAAGTTGATTCGCGATTTATTGGAAGGCAAGGATTTGCATAATGCGATTCCGTTGATGGCTGAGCACATTCGGAGGTTTACCGAATATCGGCAGACATTGCAGATTAACTTGGCCAAGATCCTGATGCAGAAGCAGCGACCGGAGAAGGCTTTGCAAGTCCTGAGGTCCGTTGACTGCTTGTTGGTTGACCAGAAAAGTTCGGCTTCGATAGCTGCTTTGGTCTCGCATGCAGAGGCCATGATTCGCGAGAACGCGTCGAGGGTGACTTGAGGGGAGATGAGTAAAGCAGAGGCGCGTCGAGTTGCTGCTATTGTTTGCCGAGCATTTCTTCAAGTTGCAATTTGAGTTGGTTACGGGCTCTCGATAGGCGGCTGCGAACGGTACCGATGTTGATATCGAGGATTTCGGCGATCTCTTCGTAGGCGAGTTCTTGCATTTCTCGCATGACCAAGATTGTGCGATGTTCTTCAGTGAGTTGCTGGAGTGCGTTGGTAACGAGTGAGACACGCTCTTGGCGCAACATGGGTTCGTCGGGAGATTCGTGTCGATCTTCGGGATCGCTGCCGGTGATTTCGCGGCTTTGGTCGATCGACATTTCTCCCCGGCGTCGTCGTCGGCGGCTGAGCGCGTTATTGAAAGCGATGCGGTAGAGCCAGGTAAAAAATTGGCTGTTGCCCTGAAAACTACTGAGCTTTAGATACGCTTGAACGAAAGAGTCTTGCACAACATCTTCAGCTTCATCGTATGAGCCGGTGATGTGCAGCATGGCGTTGAACAAGCGATCTTGAAATCGTTCAACGAGAATACCGTACGATCGGCTTTCGCCCGCCAAAGCTTCGCGAATTAAGTCCGCTTCTGTCTTCACTCTGGAAATACGGTGCTTGGCTAGAGTTTCGTAGGGCTGATAACATTCCCGGCTTGCGATTCGGGTAGTTCTATATTCGTGCCGAAGTGTTGGTAAGTCAAACCCTTAGTCAAAGCCAAACAAAAAACCGGCGGAGAAATCTGATTCTCTGCCGGTTTCTTTAGCTATTCGTCGGTTGGCGTTCTAAGTTAGAACCCGATTCGGAGCTGTACGCGGGGTACCGGATTCGAAAAACCAGAACCGTAATATCCCGAACCGTAGCCGGCACTGTACTGCGGAACAGCGAACGGGAACCCGGCTGGTCCGTAGCCAGGAAAACCGTGGGCAGGACTACCGAACGAATACGACTGGTACACACCGCCGCGATACACGGGCACGATTGCGGAGGAGTATTGTGTTATGCGTCCGCCGCCGTAACCATAACTGCCTCCGTAGCCGCTGTAGTGGGGAGCGTACCCGGAGTGATAATGGCTCGTGTGGCAATCGGGAGCACGATAACCACCGTAACCCGCGCCATAATGACCGTGATCTGCCATCGCACTACTCGCTGCGATACTGGACATGAGGAACGCGCCAGCGACACTGGCCGCTAACAGAAACTTGCGCATGCTTGCACCTTGGATGATAGAGCCTTCTGGTCGGTACGGAGCAACCGCAACGCGGATCTTTGCCGACACGATGCAAGAAATATCAAAAGCTATGCCAGCGGCCAGAATCAACTTTTTAGCTTTATTTCTCCAGGTTTTTTAAAGATTCTTAAAAACCGAAGTTTTTCATTTGATATCGGAACGATCCAGAATGTATCAGTTTGACATCGTTGAATGTCAGCTCAGCACTATTTGGGTAAGCTGTGCTTACCGCTGAAAAAAAGAAAAAACGAGCTTCTGTGGAAGCTCGTTCATCGAAATTTTGGGGGGAGCGTTTAAAACGGACCGGGACTGCATGCCGTTTTCACGACGGGGCAGTTCCGTCTGGTTAAGGACTGTATTAGCGTTTGTCACCTAATTCGGCGTTACTGACTCGGGTTTCTCGCTTGCCGCTGACATCAGTCTCCGGCTTTGGGTTGGCGTTAGGGCTGGCCAGGAGGATGCTTCCAAATTCCCAGCCGTTTGGTCGGGTGCGGACCACGATGCCACTTGGCTGGAGGTAGTGGGCGATACTCTCGAATTTAGGCAAGCGCGAGCCACTGATCTTGCGTCCTGCATTCGGCTTAATTTCGGTACCGTTTTGCAGCAAACGGTCGAGTAAACTGGCGAGCATGCTTTCTGATTGATCGAGTTGCCCTGTGCGGAAGAGTTCGTATTGCATGCGGTAGGAAAGATCGCCCCGTACGACTTGCCAGAAGCAGTTTGGATCATCTCCAAAGCTATTTTGCATGGCAGCAAGGATACGTTTCGTGCTAGGCTCGGCCACCATTGGTGAAGGCTTATTTGATTTTGACTGGGCGATGGCGTCTTTAATCATGTCAACGTGAGACGCAAACATGAAATAGTCGCCGTGGACCGCGATTGCCCAACTGCTGAGCCAAGGTTTTCCTTTTCCGGCAGTGCCAGCAGCGGGAGCGTTACCCGCGTCGCCAAAGTCACCGAAGTCGTCATTGAGTGCGATTTCAGAATCCGCATTTGCGTTAAGCGATTTTCGCCAGATTTCGTCTGGTCCTTCGACGAGTTCGGCACCGGGTTCGTTCTTCATCGCTTGACGCAAAACGGCTTTCAATTTTTCGGGTGCATTAAGCCGCAGAGCGATAAGGTTGCGATGCGAATCCGTGGTGATCGGGTCGACGGTGTCGGAAATGGAGTAGATGTCGTTGGTGAAGTAGGGGAGAACATCCTGCTTGATATCGATTTTTGGGCCAGCATCATCCGATTTGATCCCTTTGATCACTTCCATAAAGACCCCTGGTTGTCCAGCGAGGTCGTCGACGAGTCCCTCTACTTTCCAGAATGCTTGCTGTGAATTCCAGAAGCCGACGAGCAGCGAGGAAACTTTCTCCGTCACGAAGCTTGGAATCTCAGCCTTGGCTTTGTTCGGGAAGTCTAAGATCGCTGCTGCCTTCGGGAGCGGTTGCTGGGCGAGCGTAAATCCGCGATGTCGGATGTCATAAGCGTCCGCTCCAAATTCGATTTCACCGCAGACACATTGGATCTCAGCGAAACCCTGGTTGCCAAGAACGGCGAGGATGTCGGTATTTCCATTGCGGCGTTTGCCGCCGATCGTTTTGAGGATTTTGGCGAAGCCGATTGGGCGGAGAAAATACTCCGCGTGTGAAGCGGTGGACGGATTTAGTTGCTTACGACCTTCGACGAAAACGGGATCCGTTTCCAAAATCTTGCTATTGGTCGGCTTTCCTTTAACTCGAGCAATCATATCCATGATCAACCGTTCATCGTCGGATGAAAGGAGTTGGCGGCCAACGATGCTGTAGAAAGTCTCCTGAACAAGTAATTCACCAGCGCGAGCGAGCGAGTACTGAATGATCGATTCGCCTTCGTAAGCGATGGTTTTTTTCTTCGCTTTTCTCTGGAGCAGCTCGGCGTCGATGCGATTCATCAACGTATCGACCGCTTTGGGATCGTCAACGATATCGACAATCAGGGCGAGCCCGAACGGCTTGCGAACATCAGCGGCTCGGTCAATCCACGCGAAGCTAAGCTGGCCTTCGGCGATGGCGGCGAGGTCTTGAGGTTTGATATTCAGTCGCCAGCCAGTGTCGAGAAAACGCGTTTCAATTTCTTTGCGTTGGTCTTCCCAAAACGGCTTGATAGCCTCGTCGTTTGCAAGTTTAGCAAGCTGAGTGCGGTCCCAGCGACCGGTCAATTCGTTAGTGTTTGCTATGCGTACAACAGCTTGGGTAGAATCCGGAAGCAACTGATAAGCGGTCTTTACTTGCGCACCGGCGATTGCGGGCAGGCTTAAAGCAGCTAGGATCACCCAGCCAGTGCGAGTTATATTGCGGACCATCGTCGAAGATTCTCCTGTGTATTTCAATCACGTCCGTGCGTTGGGATTCCACTTGGTCTCGCTGACCCGGAAATGCTGTGGCCGTTGTTGCTGAG
>JANPLP010000451.1:0-2320 GCA_031426595.1 Planctomycetia bacterium
GTCATGTCGACATAAGCTAAGAAAAAGCCTTTTTCCATCAATGCGATATCCGCTTGAGGCTCGTGACCGAAAAATTCGGTTCGCCAAATCCAAGGCCTGCCCGCCGCTGGCTTGGTCGGCTCAATTACGAACGCATTGCGACCCTGGATTTGAAAATCAATTTTGTTTCCTCCGTACCACGTCTCGGCGAATGTTATCGCGGGAAGCGACATGACGGAAAGCAATGCTGCGAACAAAGCAGTATGGAATGGGGCTTGGAATAAAGATTGGGTTCGATGAATCGTTGGGAGCATCGCCATTTGACTTTCGAGGTTCCGGGGAGGTTTCAAACGCTCTGCCACGATCTAGTTTTAGGGTAGCCCCGTTCGTCAAGAACGTGGGGGATGTCGGTGTTTTATGCCTCCCACGTTTTTGGCGAACGTGGTTACAGCCCCAATTCTTAGCGGTGACAAAGCATTCGTTTGGGCTTAAGCAGGTTCTACTATAGCGGCTCTCGTATTGGATCTCGGCCGGAATAAAACCAATTTGCATGCCCCTTCTCGCGGATCGCACGGTTTTTGGACTGGCGAAAAAAACGAATGGGTAGCGTTTTCGTACTCGTGCTCACCTCGCCCGGCAACGCTGTGAACCATTTTCGTGGGGGAACTCGCCAGAGCTCTCACATCGGACGCTTCGCAAGGGAACGCGTGCGAGGTCCACTTTCGCTAGTAGTTGAATTGAAACTGTATGCGACAGAGATCGCCATCGAACTGTTGATAAGATGTCACCCCTGCAGTGTTGAAAGCGGTTGTATTGGTGCGGTCTGTCAGTGTGTACTGCGTGACCAATTCCATCTGCTTGTTCATCTGCCATTCGAAGCCAACTTCCCACTCATCGATCATGCTAAATGGTGCGTTTCGTTCCGATTTATAGCCACCTTTAAAGTAGTTCCATCGGAGGAACGGGATGACGATCCCATGGCATTGCGTTTTATGCTGGTACATCGTCATCGCATAGCCACCGTACAATGCTCGCTCCTCAATTTCCGTCTGAGCAGCGTTCAGGGCTGGCCCTCGACCGATAGTCCATTCCGATTGGAAACCAAGAGGTTGCGGATACCAAACACCGGTCCAGGCAAGTCGTTCGTCTTGAATGCCGCGACGATTTCCACGATCGAGTGTTCCCAACGGAATCGCAGACGCGCCCACCCCTAGCGGTCGAATATTCGAGCCCAACACCGCGTATCGACCGGTGTAGCCTTGGATGCCAACTTCTGCGAATTGGCCATCATCGAACTCGATTGGCAATGTAAACCGCGAAATAAGGTGAACGTTATCGTTTTGTTCTGCCAGTGAACCACCTTGTCCAGCATATGCTCCAAGACCGAAGACTCCATAGTTCCCGGACCCCTTCAGTCCTGTGTCGATCACTTCCTTGAAAAACTCTTGAGCGGGTTCGGGAGTCCAGTAATAGAAGAGACCCAAGTCACGTTCGTTTCGAGCGGCACTGTTGAGTGCATCGTTTCGATCGAGGACGAGTCGATTGGAGCTGCTTTGCATGTTTTCCCAACCGTAGGGGATTTTGGACTGACCGACGCGAACTCGGTGCACTTTCTCTTTGTCATAATAACAATCGGCGTACCAGTCTCGGATCTGCGCAAAGTTTATACCGCTAGTGCTTCCGTCCGGTGTCGAGGCAAAGTCGGGTTGCAGATAGATCGCCAAGTGTTCCGAAATGTCGCCGGAAATAATCAATCGCGCTCGACGAATAAAAAACGTCTGATCTTCGCTGACGGATCGATCGCCAACGTATTGAGGTGGGGCGGATAGATCGTCTCGCGAAATCGCTTCGTTGTAACGAACCTGGGCGTAGCCACGAATCGTGTACTTTTCGAACCATTTCTTTTCTTTCTTCGCGTCAGCCGCTTTTTTGGCTTCCTCTTCTAATTTCTTTTTCTGGGCGTCTTCCTCTTTCTTCTTTGCTTCCTCTTCTTTCTTCTTCGCCGCCGTTTCCTTGTCCTTCTTGTAGGTTTCTTCGAAATCTTCGAAACGCTCTTTCAGTGTTTTTTCTATTTTCTTCTCGGCTTCCTTTACCGCATCATCATTCGCTCTGGAAGCGGTGGGATCCGATTCGGATCCCGCAGCGCCAAAGGACGAAATGAGGAAAGGCTGTTGAAGGGCGGGAACAACCTGAAACGTACCTTGGTCGAAAGGGAATGAATTCGAATCGAGTGGATGCCGAGGAGCGTAGGCTGAGTGTATTTCCTGGGGAGTCGGTCCGATCCCGGGCAAGGATATTTGAGCATTCGCGAACGCACCGAAACCAACGCAGCCTGCCCACA
>JANPLP010000452.1:0-4736 GCA_031426595.1 Planctomycetia bacterium
GATCTCGCATCACTTTTATCACGGCATACCATTGAACGAATTCTTGGATGGGTTGATCAAGAGCAAACCGACGCCCAAAGTGCGGACGATTCCGGAATGTTTACATGAGACTCGCGAGCCCGAGTTTGCTTTGCAACCCGAATCGGAGTTACGCGTCAGTCGCATGATGCATGTGATTAACGAGTTGCTGGATGGCGAGACGATTGTAATTGCGGATATTGGCGATTCGTTGTTTGCGGCGACCGAGTTGGTGATCCATGACAGCACCGACTTTCTAAGTCCGGCTTATTACACATCGATGGGATTTGCGGTACCAGCCGCAGTCGGCGCCTGTGTGGCTCGCCCCAAGGAGCGGGTGGTAGCGATATGCGGGGACGGCGCGTTTCAAATGACGGGCAACGAATTGTCGACGTTGGTGCGCAATGGATTTTCACCGATCCTCATCGTGCTGGACAATCACGGTTACGGCACTGAGCGATTCTTGCAAGAAGGCGATTGGAAGTATAACGAGATTCATCCTTGGAACTATTACAAACTGCCTGAAGTGTACGGAGGTGGCAAAGGCTACCTAGTGACGACTGAGGGTGAGTTTTCTGACGCCTTGCAAGAAGCTTGGCAAGATCGATCGCAGATGCATATCATTCAAGCAAAGTTGGCTGAAGGCGATGCAAGCACCACGCTGCTGCGATTGGCTGAGCGGCTGGGTGCGAGAGTGAAAAGCGGTGCTTAAAGCGAAACTTGGGGCAGTCAAACCCAACTGATCTACGAGACGATGCGCAGCACTGGCGATACTTCAAAAAGGAATGTGTCTTGTCGACTGACCGGATGGCGGATGAAGTGGAAGCAGAAGGACTGACGGCTGAAGAGTTGCGATTGGTGGCGTCGGACCACCGCGCTGAAAATTGGCAGCGTTGGGGTTCGTATTTATCAGAGCGTCAGTGGGGAACGGTCCGCGAGGATTACTCTCAGAATCAGGAAGCCTGGGACTACTTTCCGCACGATCATGCGCGCAGCCGCGCGTATCGCTGGGGTGAAGACGGCCTGCTGGGGATTTGCGATCGCGAGTGTCGGCTCTGTTTTTCGTTTGCGTTTTGGAACACTCGCGATGACATTTTGAAAGAGCGTCTGTTTGGGCTGAGCGGTCCCGAGGGGAATCACGGCGAAGACGTCAAGGAAGTTTATTTTTATGTGGATGCGACCCCAACGCATTCGTACATGAAAGCGATCTACAAATATCCGCAGAGCAAGTTTCCGTACGAGCAACTGACGCAAGGAAATCGTCAGCGGAACCGCCAAGAGCTCGAATTGGAACTGCGTGATTTAGGGGTGTTCGATCATCAGAACTATTTTGACTGTGTCATTGAGTACGCGAAGAACTCGCCGAATGATATCTTGATTCGAGCTACGATTCACAATCGAAGTGCTCAGCCAGCGGCGATTCATGTGTTGCCGCAGTGGTGGTTCCGGAACTCGTGGACTTGGGATTGTACCCATGAAGGTTGTGCTCCGAAGCCGACGATTCGGCGGCATGGTGAGCAACTGGTGGCGATGCATGCGACGTTGGATAAGTGGTTAATGTGCAGTGATGTAACGTCGGATGGTGAGCAACCGGTGTATCTGTTTACTGATAACGAGACGAATGCGCGGCGGCATCCAGGTGTTCCGACTACGGGGGAGGCTCATTTCAAAGATGCCTTTCATGCTTATGTGGTGGAAGGCGACGTATCGGCGGTTGAAGCAAAGCAGGCGGGGACAAAGGTCGCGGCGCATTCAATTCATCTCATTCCAGGTGGCAAGAGCGTTACGATTCGGGCTCGGATGTGCTGTGCAACGGAAGCGCCGGAGAGTTGGTTTGGGGCGAGCTTTGATAAGATCATCGAGACAAGAGTGTCCGAAGCGGATGCGTTCTATGCGCGGCGCATTCCGCAGAATTTGACTGCTGAAGAACAACTGATTTCGCGGCAGGCTTATGCCGGCCTGTTATGGACCAAGCAGTTCTATCACTATGTCGTGGATGCGTGGCTGGATGGCGATAATTCCAGTCCGCCGATTCCTGAGTCGCGGGCGAACGGTCGCAATCACGATTGGCGGCACTTGTTTAATCGTGACATCATCAGCATGCCGGACAAGTGGGAGTACCCGTGGTATGCAGCATGGGATTTGGCATTTCACATGCTGCCGATGGCTCGTATTGATCCCAGTTTTGCAAAAGAGCAACTCGTGTTGTTTCTGCGCGAATGGTACATGCATCCGAATGGCGAGTTGCCTGCGTATGAGTGGGCCTTATCGGATGTGAACCCGCCGGTGCATGCGTGGGCTTGTTGGAATACCTACTTGATCAGTGGCTCGCCAGGTAATCGTGATCGCGAGTTTTTGAAACGTACCTTCCAGAAGTTGTTAATCAATTTCACTTTGTGGGTGAACCGCAAAGACTTGGAAGGCAATCATATTTTCAGCGGTGGCTTCCTGGGGCTGGACAACATTGGAGTGTTCGATCGCAGCAAGCCATTGCCGGGCGGCGGGTTGCTGAATCAAGCGGACGCGACCGCTTGGATGGCTTTCTATTGCGGGCACATGCTGCGGATCGCGCTTGAGTTAGCCGAGGACAGTGTGGCGTATGCCGATATGGCGAGTAAGTTCCTCGAGCACTACATGGCAATCGCTGACGCGACCAATTCTTTGCATGGTACGGGGCTATGGGACGAAGAGGATGGATTCTATTACGATCACTTGCTGTCGGGCGGCACTTCAACGCCGCTGAAAGTCCGCTCGTTGGTTGGTTTAATTCCGCTGTGCACGCCGGTGGTGCTGGATGAGCGGCAGATCGACAAGTTGCCTGGGTTTAAAAAACGCACTCAGTGGTACTTGAATAACCGTACTGACATGGCCAAGCAGATGAGTTATTTGAACCGTGTTTGTCCGGATGGCGACTATGGATTGCGGTTACTGGCACTACCGAACATGGATCGACTCAAGCGGATGTTGCAAAAGATGCTGGATGAGAAGGAATTCTTGTCACCGTATGGAATTAGGTCGCTGTCGGCAAAGCATCGGGCGGAGCCGTTTGTGATGAACTGTAATGGCGAGCATTTGGAGGTCCGCTATGTGCCAGGTGAGAGCGACACGTATATGTTCGGTGGAAATAGCAACTGGCGCGGGCCGGTTTGGTTACCGATCAATTTTTTGTTGGTTGAGTCGCTGCGTACTTATCATCAATTTTACGGTGATACATTTACGGTCGAATGCCCAACTGGATCAGGAAAGATGTGCAGTTTAGCCGAAGTGGCGGATGAAATTCAGCGACGGTTGATACGCATATTTATGAAGGACAAAGAAGGAGTTCGCCCCTGCCAAGCCCACGATGCGAAGTTTTCGAACAGGGCAGGGTGGGATGAATTGGTGCTTTTTTATGAGTATTTCCATGGCGATGACGGGAGTGGCTTGGGGGCTAGTCATCAGACGGGCTGGACGGCGCTAGTGGCTACGTTGCTGGAACAGCAAGCCGCATCGCAGGTTTGATGGTTCGGTAATTGCAGTGGGAGGTTGTCCGGCATCGGTTAAACGCGTACAAATTACCGCTTAGCTTTACCATTTAGATTTTTGATGTTTGGATGCGAATCATCCACAGCGAATTCTCTTGATAGGAACCGAACGATGCGTTGGGAAGGGCGGCGCGAAAGCGAAAACGTCAATGATCGCAGGGCAATGTCGCCTGCAATGGTTGGCGGTGGTGGCGGCATGATCACGCTCGTGGTTCTAGCAATCGCGTACTTCCTTGGAGCTGACCCGCGTCAGATTATGCAGATCTTGGCGCAGCAGGGTCCGCAGCAGGCGGCGGTTCAGCAAGAACCTTCGCCTCAGGAAGATCGAGTTGCGAAGTTTGTCGGCGTTGTGCTGGCTGATACTGAAGACGTTTGGAATGATTTGTTTCCAAAGTTGATTGGCAAACCGTATCAAGAGCCGCAATTAGATTTGTTCCGAGGTTCGACAGATTCGGCATGTGGTCGGGCATCGGCGGCGGTTGGGCCCTTTTATTGTCCAGGTGATAACAAGGTCTATCTGGATCTGGGATTCTTCGTCGAGTTGCAGGAAAAATTCAAGGCGCCCGGAGATTTTGCATGTGCTTATGTGATTGCGCATGAGGTGGGGCATCATGTACAAAATCTCCTTGGTTTGTCGGATCAAGTTTCAGAGATGCAATCGCGAGCGGGTGAAGTTGAAGGGAAGCGTTTAAGTGTGCGCCTCGAACTGCAAGCAGATTTTTTAGCGGGCGTGTGGGCTCATCATGCACAAAGAACCAAGCAGATCATGGAGGATGGCGACCTCGAAGAAGCGATCACTGCTGCTCAAGCGATTGGAGATGACACGTTGCAGCGTCAGTCGACGGGGCGTGTCGTGCCAGATGCATTTACCCACGGCACTTCGAAACAACGTGTCAGGTGGTTTAGTCGTGGCTTGAAGTCCGGCAACTTGGAAGACTTGAATTTGCTGTTCGAAACTCCATACGAAGAGTTGTAGGATGCGAGGAGTTTTCATCAGCCTGGATGGCGTCGATGGTGGCGGCAAGTCAACACAAGTGAGGATGTTAGCTGAGCATTTGCAGCGTCTTGGCCATGAAGTTGTCACTTTTCGCGACCCAGGCGGAACCAAACTGGGCGAAGCGTTGCGAGAGATTTTGCTGCATAAGCAAGAGATCCCATTGTCAGGGACCGCCGAAATGCTGCTCTACATGTCCA
>JANPLP010000453.1:0-7729 GCA_031426595.1 Planctomycetia bacterium
GGACCCGAAGCACTCGACATGCTGCAGGCAATGAACACCGGTCACGAAGGTTCGCTGGCCACCATTCACGCTAACGACACCCGTGACGCACTGGCTCGGTTGGAGATGATGGTGGCTATGTCAGGCTTCGAGCTGCCCTTGAAGGTCGTGCGCGAGTATATTGCAGCCGGGATGAAGTTGATCATTCATCTCGCCCGTCTAAAGGGAGGCATCCGTCGCGTCATGCGTGTCACCGAAATCATCTCCGCGCAAAACGGCGACTACCAACTGCAGGACATCTTCGGGTTCCAGCAACAAGGACTCGACGAACATGGCCGAGCCAAAGGTCACTTCTTCGCGACCGGCCACGTCCCTCACTGCCTGGCCCGCTTCGAAGACTCGGGCATCGAGGTGTCCCAAGGGTTGTTCCAAAAATGAACGCGACGTCTCCTTGATTCGACAGACTATCTTGATTGCGGAGTCACGTAGCGACGTCAATCACTGTGGTTCGTAGCCTTACGGTCCCTTGCCTACGGTGATGCTCTCAATGACAACCGTGGGCTAGCGTTGGGCTATTAAAAATTCGATATTGACGTTCGTTTTGGACGAGACGATTTTGTTCCGTTGGTATCGAGTTTGCTTTGCCTTCCGTCCGGCTTGTCCCGGCGAAGGCCAGAATTGGCAGCTACTTGTGAAGGCTGCCATGTGCAAAAACGTTGCTTCCGCCCGGATGAACCGGACGGAGAGCGGCGGACGTTCCGTTGCCATTGGTAGCCGCCAATTGTGGTCCCGCTGGCATAAAGCCAACGGGAACCTTTGGAGTCTCGTGGCACAAAAATTGCGCAATGGCGAACCGCCACAATGGCAAATTTTTAACAGCCCAGGCTAGCGATCTTCGGCTAATGAATAATCCGGGCGAGGAACTGACCAACGCGCATGATCCTCGTTCCGCGACTGAGATTGCGGCCATTGAAAAATTGCGATGGTTGAACGGACCCGGACCATCAGGCATCACGGGAAGATGAATTGATCGACGCGGATGATGCTTGGGTAGCCTGTGGCGCAGTCGTAGACCGCCGTAGTATGGGCTTGGACTGAGAATGGTCCCCAACAAACTGAGGGGCAAATCGGTGTCACGCTTTTCGTGGTACCGGCTCGCACGGCATACCGTCCCGCACCGCCGCCACCACCGCCGCCTGAGGTACTCTCGATCAATGGGACTTCGACGTAGGACTGCTCGTCGTCGGGGAGTGCCGAGACACCCAGCGGCAAGACATAGGGGAGGTTGGCGGCAATGAGCGGATTGAGTGCCGGTGGATGAAGGGCCCCAGTGTTACCAAAGTTGCTGTTGATATAGGTGCCTACCACTGGAGTCTGGGGGACGCCCGTGTTGGAGTAAAGCACCGTGATACTTGCCCTAACTCCACCCATTCCGTCCCCGTCGTTGCCTCCAGTACTCACGCTTCGTACTCGCGCGCCGAAGCGAATGCGGTCTCCCGGTTGAAAGCCGCCATCGAGGCCCTGGGGCGCAAACCGAATGATCAGGGAGTCTTGGGTCTGATTGTTGGTAGAATTCCACACGAAGGTGACTTGACCGTTGGTCCATTGGTAGATGTTGCCCACGTTCGATTGCACCAACGCGGCGTTGCTAAGGCCAACGACGTCGTCTTGCAAGGCCACTTTGTCTGGATTGACGTTATTGGAGATGATGGGATCGTTGGCGATAAGGTTGTCGAACCGGGCATTTCCATCAGTACCCGTCTGCAACTTAATCCGGACTTCGGTGATGGTGAGGTTGCTACCCACCGCAGGTTGAAAATTAAGGCCCCAAGCATCGTTCTGTTGCATGTTCGCAAGAGAGGTCGCGTCGGCCAGCAATTTGACCGTCGTGGTCGAGATGGAGCCACAACCCGGCGCGACCGTGGAATTGAAAACCACAGTGGGACTCGTGCTGGTGATGGCTCCGAAGATCAGGTTGGCGGTCGCACCGGTGGTGGCCGTGTTCTCGTTTGGGGTCACAACCACATTGTGGTTCAAGCCAATGGCGACGGACGAACCTCGGACGGTGTCGGCGGCAGCAAAGGTCTGCCCCACCTGGCGTGAAGTCAATGTCGGAGCCGCGCCTGAGTCGCCCCACTCCTTGACTGCGGCGAGAGCAGCGGACTCCAGCGAATTTTCCAATTCGACGCGAGCCAGCCAGAGGTTGCCGATCTCGACTGCGAACACTAGCATCAGGAACACGACCGGGAGCATCAGGATCAGCCACAACGTCGCAACCCCCGCGCGCTGCTGACATTCGGTACGCTTAACGGAACGTCGCTTTTGGACAAGCAGCGAACGCTTTAAGAACAGTCCCCAACAAGCACGGCAAATTTCCAGCAAGTGGGACTGCAGTTGACGAGCGAACTCTGCCTGAGGGTCGGGAACAAAGAAGTTCGAATGGGTATCTTGAAATCCAACTCGCTCTGACAATTCCATGCGGCCGCCGGTCGTGGTCCGTCTCCGCAGACCAGCAGCGGTCGTAAGCTGATCGTTTTCTGAGCGCGGATCGCCCCCCGTGGTCAGCGTGCTGCCGACTGGATCGCTCTGGCTGTCCCATCGCGTAGCCCAGAATGCTGCTGGATCAAACGCTGCCTGAGACTCTAAAACCGAGGTGCCACGAATTTGTCCGGTCCCCAATAAAATCACGCAACACAAGCAATGTCCGATTATTTGCCAGCTAGACCAACAAATCGGCGAGTGCCTATCTGTCTCTCTAACGCGGCATTAGCAATCCTCACTGAACGGTAGAGGAGTTTGTCCAAAGCGATGAATAAACCGATCTACTTCGCGATAGTGATATCGATTTCGTGCAAGCGCAACTGCAATCAAAAAGTTGCGATTCACTTAAATTGTTCGATTTAAATGCCCGCGGGCTTCAGCGTTGCTTTTTTCACTAATCTCGTGCTAGGGCGGGAAAAGTTGCTTAACGCTTCCTAGAGTGCAGCCGAGCTTCAATTCTCGTCCGCCCAAGTTTCGTGCACTTTAACGGATGGATCTCGCAGTGGATCGCCCTTCGAATTGAGCCGGCTCTCCACTAGTGCAGCGTTACAGCTTAATTTCGGGGTGGCACGCCCTGAGGCACTGCGAAGGGCGTGATTTGAGCGACATTTGCCACCCCCTTCGCAGAGCCTCAGAGCGTGCCACCCGCATTCCCGCATCCATTCACACTGGTGAGCAGCCTTGTGGGGCAAACGTTCAGTAAAGCGACTGGCTGATTTGATTCCAGCTCCACATGCAGATCTGGAGAACGATCCAGATCAATGAGCATGTGTAGATCGTGTTCAAGATAGCCCAGAACCAACGTTCAGCCGGTGAGAAACTCTTGCACATCCACAGCAGCGGCAAGCCAAGAAAACCGGTAACAAAGAACAGCGCTGCGAGCACCGCAAATTTGTTCTGAACCAGCGCCGATTCTTTAAAGCCAGAGCGCACTGGAGCTGTGTTTGTTGTGGGCGGTTCAGGGCGTTTGAAGATGGGTGGTTCTGAGGGCTGGGACATAGTCACGTTGATAGAGCTTGAAAAGACCGACCACGATTGCTACTTGACGGTGCAGTCAATCTGCAGGCCTCGATGATAGCAGCCTCCGCCGATTGCATCACCTGCCAAGTTGCTTACCCGCTCACCGATGGCTCTTCGGCGGTACTCCCGCAGGGCAAAGGCCTATAGCGGCTGTGGAGGTGACCAACACTTACAAGGGAAGCCCAGTGTCGGGGGCGACAGTTACATTCATTGCAGCGGAAGGGAAATGCCGTAACGGCGCGTTGCTTGTTACGGCCTACGACGTCGCTGGGAACTGTATGCGGCAACCTATGGACTTCCCCTATACCTTCGGCATGGGAGTTGTGATCGGAATCTCAGCGCCAACCAAAAAGAGATTGGCAATCCACTTTTCATTGATGGTACTTATACGGCGTTTTCTGATTGTTTTGATGGCACTTCCAATACCATACTTGCCATCATGCTCGCCAAACACCCATCGATTGGTAGTGGGAAATGCCGTAACGGCGCGTTGCTTGTTACGGCCTACTTGGTGGAGTTCGCAAAATGGAGAATGGCTTCGAGGCCGATGATGGGAGCTTGGCAGACGAAGTCAGTGCAGGCGTAAAGAGTGACTTGGCCGCCCATGGCCTGGCGGCTTTCGACTAATGGGCACATCGGTTCTAGTGCTTTGCGCTCGACCTCGGTCCGGCATACGACCGTGATGGCTTGAGGTTGCAAAATGCGGAGCAAGCCGGCGCGAGCCTTCTCAAAGGCTTGAGGATCCTCGCCGCCTATTAAAGCCCACTGGCGACTTGGGAGAAAGCCGCGATGAAGAGCTCGTAGCGACTGGCCGGCGGCTTGAGGAGAACCAGCAATTACACCGGAGCAGGCTTGTAAGGTCTTCTGGGCCGCGTCAAGCAGATTGGTATCGTCGGTTAATCGCCCGAGTGCAAGTAACCCCGAAGCGGCCATTGCATTTCCGCTTGGGACGCTGTTGTCAGCCATGTCTTTGCTGCGGGCGATCAATTGCTCGTGATCGTCGGCTGTATAAAAGAAACCGCCTGCGGGATCTGCAAAGTTACTCTGCATCAGTCCAGCTAGTTCCTTGGCCCAGGTGAGCAACTCAGCATCGCCATGGACTTGAACTAGTTCCGCGAGCGCATCGATCAAATAAGAGTAATCGTCCAAGTAAGCGTCGAAGGTCGCTTTGCCCTGCCGCCAAGAATGATACAGTCGGCCATCGTCGCGACGCATCTCAGTCTTGATGAAATTCGCGCATTTGACGGCGGCTTGCAGGTAGCGATCATCGCCCACGGCGCGGTAGCCCTTAACCATGGCGGTGATCATCAATGCATTCCAACTCACGATCACCTTGTCATCCAAGCTGGGGCGCACACGTTTCGCTCGATGTGCGAACAACTTGGCTCGATCCTCAAGCAGGCGTTCTCTCAGTTCCGATTCGCTGATGGATTTCGTTTTAGCATGCTCGGCGATCGGCCGCGGTAGATTGAGTATCGAATGGCCTTCGAAGTTACCTTTGGCGGTGATGTCGTAGATAGCACAGAACTCAGCGGCGCGGGGGACGCCGAGCACTTGCTCAACTTCACTAGGCTGCCAAACGTAGAACTTTCCTTCTTCACCTTCGCTGTCCGCGTCCTCGGTGCTATAGAACGCACCGCTGGGATCGGTCATTTGTAGGAGAATGTAATCGAGCGTTTCGCGAGTCACTTGCGCATAGGTCTGCGTGCCCCAGTGGCGAAAGGCATCGGCATAAAGAGATGCTAACAGGGCGTTGTCGTACAGCATCTTTTCAAAATGCGGGACCAGCCAACGTGCATCGACGCTGTAGCGTGCAAAGCCTCCGCCGAGATGATCGTAGATGCCCCCGGCGGCCATTTTGTCGAGCGTCAGCGTTACGATGTTTTTACGAGCCTCGCTCGGGGTGTGGACGTCGAGTTCCAGCAGAAGCGACAGGTCCATGGCGTGCGGGAACTTTGGTGCATTACCGAATCCACCATGGGTAGTATCGAAGTTTCTTGACAGCCAACGATCCGCGGCTTTGAGCAGGTCTTGGGAAAGCGAGGCATCAGAGGCTTCAGGGCCGCGGCAGGCTTCTTGTAAGTGCTGAGTGAGTTGTTCGCTCTGCTGTTCCAGTTGCTCACGTTTGTTTTGCCAAGCATCCGCGACGGTGGTGAGAACTTGTCCAAATCCAGGCCGGCCAAATTTCGGTTCGGGGGGCCAATAAGTACCGCCGAAAAAGGGCTTGCCATCGGGTCGCAAAAAGACACTCATCGGCCAACCGCCGCTGCCGGTCAGCATCTGAACCGCTTGCATATAGATCTGATCCAAATCGGGACGTTCTTCGCGGTCGACTTTGATCGATACGAAATGTTGATTCAGAATCGCGGCGATCCGTTCGTTCTCGAAGCTCTCATGCTCCATCACGTGGCACCAATGACACGCCGAGTAGCCGATGGATAGGAAGATCGGTTTGTCTTCCTGCTTCGCCAGCGCGAGAGCTTCGTCCGACCACTGGAACCAGTTGACTGGATTATCTTTGTGTTGCAGCAGGTAAGGACTCGTCGCTTCGGCAAGTCGATTGGGCATAGCAGTCCGTGTCGAGTTAGAGTTAGCGCGTCATTCGAATGCGGTTCGAAGCTATTTCACCCAGGCAACTAGCTCACCCGGGCGGCTAGCTCGATAGGCTTTGCGTCTGCGGTGCAGCCGAAGTCGCGGCCGACTTCGGAGCCGCAATTGAATCTGAGCCTGCGTGCACATGAGTGTGCTGCAAATTGCGAGTCGCATTGTCGTCGAGGTCGCCAGCGATGATTGGTTTGGGCCAAGTGGTGGACATCATGACCGAATTAATGCCAGAACCGATCCCCAGCAGAGCGACGCGTGAATTGGTGTTCAGTCCGCCGGATTGCAGGCCCAGAGCAAGTGCGAGCGGGAGGGCAACGGAGCCGGTATTGCCAAGCCAGCGGAAAGTAGTGAAATCGGTTTCCGTGGGCATGCTGAGCGACTCGAGCATCATCTTGCGATGGGTTCCGCCGACTTGATGACAAACCGTTGCATCGAAGTTGCTGCGTTCGCCTGCGTGCTGTAACAACAGCTCGAAAGTTCGCTGCCCAACAGCTAGCCCAGCATGCAATAACTGCTCGGAATCGGTCTGCATCAGCGGCTGCATATCGCTGCCCGCTTGATCGTGATCGCTTTGGCACAACGCATGATGTTGGCTTTCCGCGCGCGCCACGCAACTGAGCAACCGATTATCAGTGCGACTAAGACTGCGATCGCACAGCAGAACGGCGCAACTGCCCGAGCCGATGGTCAGCGATGCGAAGGAGGGCTTGATGGTCTGGCGCGTTAGAGTGTGGTCTACGTTCAGAGCGTCGATCGTCGATTCGACCAAGTTGCGAGAGCTTTCGGTGCCGACCACGATGCCCGCGCGGATCACACCCATTTCAATCATCGTGGCGATCTGAACCATGCCGCTGAGCAATCCCAAACACGCGTTGGACAAATCGTAGACCCAGCAATTCGGGCTGAGCCCCAGTTCACTGTGAACTCGGCAGGCGGTGGCGGGTTCCAAGTAATCACGGCAGACACTCGCGTGAATCAAGCAGCCGATATATTCCGGAGAAATGGAACTGGCTTCGAGTGCCTTCCGGGCGCTGTTCGCGCTGGGGGCACCAATCGCGGTGCCGCGGGGCCAGAATCGCCGCTCTGCAATGCCGCTCATTAGCTCCAATCGGCCTTCTGGCAATCGCAGGCGTTCGTAAGTTGGAGCGAGCCTTGTTTCGATTTCCTGCGAAGTGATCACTTCAGGTGGGAGCGTGAAGCCAAGAGATTCGATTGCGACGCGTTCAAATTGCACGTGAAGGATTCCAAATCAGCAGGGGAACAGGGAAAACTGCGAGCCAAGATTATACTGACCGCAGGGGGCAGAGTCGAAGGGTTTCTCATCGCTCTGAGGCGTACGAGTGCTTTGTCCACATTTGATCTTAGGGTTGATCGTGATTGGGTGGCACGCCCTGAGGCTTTGCGAAGGGCGTGATTTGAGCGACATTCGCCACGCCCTTCGCAAAGCCCTCAGTTTTAGGCACATTTTATTCTTTGTTTGACCGCTCGGGCACCCTCGACACGGTCGTTAAGTCGCATCCAACCTCTCCACAATGTTATCCAACCTGGCCGCCCGTCTCGCTTGCGATTGAGGTGGCCTCCGAGT
>JANPLP010000454.1:0-3479 GCA_031426595.1 Planctomycetia bacterium
CCGCTTCCGCGACGCCAGTCGTTACTAAACTGGTTCATGCCTAACCCTCCTCAGGGATCGCTCGCTGAATCTTCAAAATGTAGCAAAGGCTACATCTTGGATAGAATTGTAGCCTTTGCTACATTTGAGTCAACATGGCATCCGCTATTGGCAAGTTCGTTCTCAACAGCCTCGCGATCCTGTACCGCATAAGCAATTCCGTGGCGGTTCCAGGAATCAGTTCCCATGCGAAGGGGTTTCGCTAGGGCTCGAAAGTTGACCCGACAGAAGAGAGGCGCGGCCAAGTGCCTACCTTGTGAGCTGGATGCTCGCGCACTGCGGCTAAATCCTAAAGGCTAGTTTGGACAATGCGCTAGATCACTCGCCCAGTTTGGCGGCGGTGCAGTGTAGGTAACCCTCTGGCGATCCTGAGGGTGATCCAAGCTGATTTTCCAGGCGTGTAAACACATGGCTGGAGAATCGGTAAGCAGAGTGGGGTGGGTACCAAACTGATTGTCAGGCAAGTACAGGGGATCGCCTACAATGGAAAATCCGAGATGCGCTAGATGAATACGGATTTGATTGGTGCGGCCGCTGCGAGGGTAGACTTCGAGCAGGCTGGTGCCATCTGCCATCCGCCTGGCAACTTTGAAATCTGTGACGGCGGCTTGCCCGTCTGCGTCGATGGAGCGGATGCCGTGCGGTCCGGGCTCTGCCGTAATGGGTGCAGCGCAAGTTTGCAAATCCCACTCGGGGTGACCATAAACCCGGGCGAGATAAATCTTCTCCACGGTTTGTTGCGTAAATTGTGGTTGCACGAAACGCGATGCAGTGTGCTTGCGACAGAAGATAACTAGTCCAGTCGTGTTGGCATCGAGGCGATGTGCAATGCGAAGTTTCTCGGGGCGATAGGCAAGGCCGACAATGTAGTCGAGGGTGTTGCGATTGAAGCGGCCGCTGGCGTGGGATGGAAGAGGCGCGGGCTTGTTGAGAACTGCCAGGAATTCGTCTTCATGCAACAAATCGATCGCCGCGTTCACTTCCGGCTCGACGGTATCAGGCATGTGCTGCAAATAGCACTCGCCACCATGGACTACTCGCTCTGGTGTAACCGATTGTTCATTAAGGGTGATACTGCCGTCGGCAAGCCAAACCAACCACTGTTCGCGGCCCGTGGGCGGATGAAACGCATCCAGGAAGTCGATCAACGGCAAATTTTCGAACCGACCTGCGACTCGTATTTCGCGAACGTTGTCATACGGTTGGGAGCCAGGTAGTGGCGTGGCCGCTTGATTGATTGCTTGCTGGCGCTTGCCGATCTGCTTTTGATAAGCTTCTTCGGTTGTAAGAAAGCACTTAGGGCAGTACTCGCCGTACAGGAACTTCGGCGATGTCATATCCTCATGCGTAATGACGGATTGGCAAGCAAAGCAGAGGAGTTCGCCGGTGGGTTTTAGTTCGGGGTCGAGTGCCACGCGATTGTCGAAAACGAAGCAAGCTCCGTCGTAATGTTCACCACCGCATTCTTCGAAGTACTTGAGGATGCCACCATCGAGTTGATAGATGTGTTCGAAACCAGCCTGCTCCATTAGTGGCCCTGCTTTTTCGCAGCGAATCCCGCCGGTGCAAAACATTACGATGGGCTCATGCTTGGCGCCCTCGGGAAGTTGTTCGATAGCGCGGGGAAACTCGCGGAAGTGATTGATATTCAAATGCTCGGCGTTTTGAAAGGTGCCCAGTTCCACTTCATAGACATTACGCGTATCGAGTAGACGGAACTTACGCCCCTCGTTAATCCATTGCTTGAGTTCGGTGGCTTTAAGCTTGGGAGAAGTGCGAACCGCTGGACGAACATCATCAATTCCAAACGCAATGATTTCTCGTTTCAATTTCACAAGCATACGATTAAAAGGTTGCTTGTCCGAGTAACTCTCTTTGACTTCCAGGTCTTCAAGCAGCGGGTTGCGTCGCAGCACTTCAAGCAGATGGCGCACGCCGGGTTCCTCGCCTGCAACAAAGAGATTGATCCCTTCGGGGCTGAGCATAATAGTGCCGCGAAGGTCTAGGTCCTGGCATAGCTTTCGAAGTTCTGCGCGATAGGGAGGCAGATTGGTCATTGCTACAAATTTGTAAGCAGCAATGTTGAGGATAGCAGGTGCAGTGATAGACGGGGGCATCGTATTCATCGAGAAATTGGGGCGGAAGCTGCGTTGATAAGTGCGAGCTGGGATAGGTTGCACTTCGCTCCTTGAAACGAATCGCGTTCTTCGAGCACTTCGATCAGGCGTTTTTTGATTGAGCCTTTATCGAGGACCCATTGAGGCGCGATCAGATCGCGCGGGGGCGCGTCTCCAGAGATCCGCTCAATAACCATTTGCGGAGGCAGTCGTTCTAGGAAGTCTGCTAGCAACTGGACGTATTCTTCCATCTCTAGCAACACTACTTCACCAGTCTGAATTTGTTCAGCCAAGCGAGTTCGGTGCACTGCATACAAGTTGTGAACTTTCACTCCTGCTGGATTCCATACAGCGACTTGCTCGGCGGTCTGCATCATCATCTCATGTGTTTCGCCGGGTAGTCCCAGCATGATGTGCATGCTGACTTCAAACTTGCGGCCCGCGACTCGTTGCATCGCTTCCACGGAAGCCGCATGTCCATGGCCACGATTCATCCAGGTCAGGCTAGCATCGTGTATGGTCTGCACCCCTAATTCGAGTGAAACGTAGGTCCGCTCTGCTAATTCATCCAGCAGATTCAACACTTCGTCCGGGATGCAATCTGGCCTGGTTCCGATAACTAGTCCGACGATTCGTGGGTCCTCGATGGCTGACTCGTACAGCATGCGGAGCTTGTCGATCGGCCCGTAAGTGTTGGTGGCGGGCTGAAAATAAGCGAGAAACATCTCATTTTCATAGCGACGCCGCAGCAAGAAGATGCCCCGCTCAATCTGGCTGGCGATCGCATCACGTTGAACCCGGCGACTGGGACTGAACGCTTGATTGTCGCAGAACGTACAACCTCCAGTTGCAACCGTGCCGTCGACATTCGGGCAGGTAAAACCGCCATCCAAGCTGATTTTTTGGACTCGGCCGCCAAAACGTTGATTGAGATAGACGTTCAACGGAAAGTAACGGTGCCCCAATTCTTGCCAATTGACCGTCGTGTGCTCGCTATTCTGACCGGACAAAATTGACGCTTTCATGGGTGGAGCGTAGATTAAGAGAAGTACACTAGAGGTATAGTTACTAAAACTGCGGTAATTCTACCTCAGCACTATCGTTGCAAACAGGTTTAATTCATAAATTCGGCGAGCATAGAGCGAGACGTGTGATGCCAGATTACGGGAAATTGGTCCCCACAGGCGGCGGCGAAACCATCTTTCTCAAGAAAGATAAGCTTACCATTGGTCGTCGCGAAGAGTGCGACATCGTTTTGCGTTTCTCCAATGTGTCAGGCCAGCATGCTCGTATGACGCTTGAGCAGGGCTACTGGTTTTGCAA
>JANPLP010000455.1:0-3854 GCA_031426595.1 Planctomycetia bacterium
CCGATCTTCCACGTTAATGGTGAAGATCCGGAAGCCGTCGCTCAAGTCATCAGCCTGTCGATGGACTTTCGTCGCGAGTTTAAGCGTGACGTGGTCATCGATATGTATGCCTACCGTCGCTGGGGTCACAACGAGGGTGACGAACCGCGGTTCACTCAGCCAACGATGTACAAAGTGATCGATGAGCGCAAGAGTGTTCGCGAGAGCTACCTCGAGCGTTTGCTGGAGATGGGTGGCAAGATCACACGGCAGGAAGCGGACAGCATTGCTGAAGTTCGCCAAAACAAGCTGGAACGTGAATTCGAAGCGGCTCAGAAGGAAGAGTATGTTTCGGACCTTCAGACGCTCGGCGGTCACTGGTCGGGTTACTTTGGTGGCCCAGAGCCCTCTGGCGACAATCCGGTTACTTCGCTTGCGCAGGAAAATGCAGCCAGTATTCTCAAGAAATTGTCGGCCATACCAGCCGATTTCAATTTGAATCGTAAGTTGGCAAAGTTCCTGAAAGATCGCGCCGACATGGCGGAGGGGACCAAGTCGCTGGATTGGGCAAGCGGAGAAGCGCTGGCGATTGGCAGCTTGCTGATCGAAGGGCATCCGGTTCGTTTGAGTGGGCAGGATTGCGAGCGTGGTACGTTCAGCCAGCGGCATGCGGTTTTGCATGACACTGTGACGAATCAAAAATACTCGCAGCTCAAGTTGCTCGATCCGAACCAGGCTCGATTGGACATCATCAACAGTCCACTTTCCGAAGCCGGCGTCCTTGGCTTTGAGTACGGTTATTCGCTTGACTGTCCTGAAGGATTGGTAGTTTGGGAGGCGCAGTTCGGTGACTTCTGGAATGCAGCTCAGGTGATTGTCGATCAATTCATCGCGAGCGCCGAAGACAAGTGGGGCCGCTTGAGTCATTTGACATTGTTGTTGCCTCACGGCTTCGAAGGGCAAGGTCCAGAGCACTGCAGCGCGCGGCTGGAGCGATTCTTGCTTCTGACTGCGGAAGACAATCTACAGGTCACTCAGCCAACGACACCGGCTCAGTATTTCCATTTGCTCCGACAACAGGTTAAACGTCGCTGGAGCAAGCCGCTGGTCGTATTGACACCGAAGAGTTTGCTGCGGCATGCGGCTTGCGTCTCGCCACTTTCCGATTTCACATCGGGCAGTTTCAAAAAGATATTACCTGACGAGCGGAAAGAGCCGGCTCGGACTGATCGCATTCTGATGTGCAGCGGAAAGATTTATTACGAGTTGGCTGAGAAGCGCGAAGCGCTCAAGGCGCAGAATGTGGCGATCATGCGGATCGAGCAGTTCTATCCGTTGGCCGCCAGCACACTAGTTAGCTCGCTGGATTCATATGCGGCGGGAACGGATCTGATTTGGATCCAGGATGAACCGACGAACATGGGTGGTTGGCAGTTTATGAAGATGCGATTTGGCGACGCTTTGTTGGACAGCAAGTTCAAGATGCGTCTGCTTTCCCGCGTCGAATCGGCTAGTCCATCGACCGGTTCGCTGAGCGCTCACAAGCTGGAGCAGCAGGAACTGATCGATTCTGCATTCGCTGGTTTATAGGGGGTATCGCAGATGCTGGTGGGTATCAGTCGGTTCACAAAGTACGGTGGCGCGGGCAATGTTTCCAAAGTCCGCGAAATCTTAGCGGACTGCAACTGACAATCGGCTGCAAAATCGGTAACCTGTAGGAACCCAACACCAGTTGTTATTTATGGCGTTCGAGCTGAGCCCGAGTGGGGTCAGCCTGCCGTGCGCCGAAGCTAATTCAGTCGAGCGATTTAAAGGTTGTTGCGTCCATGTTAGAGGTCAAAATCCCATCGGTCGGTGAGTCGATATCGGAAGTCCAGATCGCCCAGTGGCTGAAGCAGGAGGGTGCCTGGGTTGCGAAGGATGAGAACATCGTCGACCTTGAGACCGAAAAAGCCTCGGTACAAATTCCAGCTCCTGTGGCAGGCTTCATTCGCAACATTCGCAAGAAGGCGGAAGAGTTCGCCAACGTTGGCGATGTTGTTTGTGATTTAGAGCCCGCCGATTCGCCTTCTGCGGCTGGTGGAGCCGCGCCTGCGAGTGCACCAAGTGCGGCCCCGTCGGCGCAGCCAACGGATTCAAAAGAAGCAGCACGGGTGATGCCAGCGGCTCAGCGAATGATGGGCGATCATAACCTTACCGCGGATCAAGTTCAGGCGACTGGTCCTGGTGGTCGTATTCTCAAGGAAGATGTGCAGCGCGCGACAGAAACAGCCAAAGCGCCGGCTCCGGTCGCACAGGCAGCGGTAGCTCAAACTCCGGTCAGCCAACCGAAAGTGCCGCCGACGCTCGAGACCAATGTGTCCAGCACTGCGATGAGCGTGGGTGGTCGCAGTGACCGGATGGAAGAGGTCAAGCCGCTGAGCATGATCCGACGGACGATCGCGAACCGGCTCGTTCAAGCTCAACATTCGGCTGCTCTGTTAACCACCTTCAACGAGGTCGATATGGCTCCTGTGATGGAGCTACGCAAGAAGTATCGCGATGCGTTTCAAGAGCGGCATGGCGTGAAGCTAGGGTTCATGTCGTTCTTTGCCAAAGCGAGTGTGGAAGCGCTGCGAAGATTTCCGACGGTCAATGCAGAGATTCGGGGTAACAATATTGTCTATCGTCACTACAACGATATTGGTATTGCGATCGGTGGTGGCAAAGGTTTAGTTGTTCCAGTTTTGCGCAACGTCGAAAAAATGACGTTCGCGGATGTGGAGCGGAGCATTGGCGAGTTCGCGGGTCGCGCGATGGAAAATCGCTTGATGCCTGAAGACTTGGAAGGTGGCACATTCACGATCAGCAACGGCGGGGTCTACGGATCGATGCTGAGCACACCCATTGTGAACCCGCCCCAAAGCGCTATTCTTGGCTTGCACGCGATCCAGGATCGTCCAATGGCTCGCAACGGACAAGTTGTAATCCTGCCGATGATGTACCTCGCATTGACCTACGATCATCGCATTATCGACGGTCGCGAAGCGGTCAGTTTCTTGAAGACGATCAAAGAGATCATCGAAGATCCAACTCGCTTGTTCCTTGAGGTTTAATTCGTAAGCTGTCTGTTTAGTGAAGCACCTCGATGTCTCAGACTGATCCGCACGTTGTTTGGCACGCACATGCAATCGATCGCGCCAAACGTCAGGAGCGAATGGGGCATCGCGGTTGCGTCGTATGGTTCACTGGGCTGAGCGGTTCGGGGAAAAGTACCGTTGCGAACGCCGTCGACTGCCTGCTCTTTGAACGCGGTGTGCATACGTTTCTTTTGGACGGTGACAACATTCGTCATGGGCTATGCGCCGGTCCGAATTTGCTAACTGAAAAACACGGAGAGGTTTTCGCGCAGCGATTTGGACTGGGTTTCGGGCAATTGGACCGCGAAGAGAACATCCGTCGAATTGGAGCGGTCGCCCAGTTAATGGTGTCCGCGGGGCTTATTACGCTGACCGCTTTCGTGAGTCCCTATCGCTTGGACCGCGACCGGGTTCGCCAGTGGGTTGAATCGCACGGTGAACTTGGTGACTTTATTGAAGTCTTCGTCGACGCGCCGTTGGAAGTTTGCGAGAGTCGCGATCCTAAGGGGCTCTACAAATTGGCTCGGGCGGGCAAGATCCCGAACTTTACGGGCATTAGCGACCCGTATGAAGCGCCGAATTCACCCGAACTGCATCTCGATGCTGGTCAGCGAACCCCCTCGCAGTTAGCGAAACTAGTTGTAGCCGAACTCGTTCGCCGGCAAATTATTTCTCAGGTTGAATGAAATTTCCGATATCGGATTGATGTTGTAGCTGGTTTTATTAGAAACCGCGGAACATAAAGTTTAGCCGCTG
>JANPLP010000456.1:0-8597 GCA_031426595.1 Planctomycetia bacterium
GGTCAAGTTGGCTGAGGCGATTCTGGTTGCGGCGGCGCGGCGTCGAACCACAGTGATACTCCCGGCCAAGGCTAGGATACTGCTGCTCATCAGCGCCTTATCGCAACGGCTGGGTGACTATCTGCTGCGCAAGTTCACAAGTTGATCTGTTTAATCGCACCTCTTTAGTTACAACTGTTGTAGCCAATCTCGCGTGAATTCAAGTCCGTTTGCCAAGAGTCTTCAGCGGGTGGCGAACACGCAAAGTAAGCACCGCTCGCGCTCACCCGACTGAAGCGGCTTTCGTGTATGCTAGACAGACTTCGTGCAACCTCTTCGGTTCCGTCCGGTAAGCTCCGTTTCGTTTGACTCTGACAAGCAATCCGCCGCATGATCGACTCACTTGCCATCGACGTACAAAACCTCCAGAAACAGTATCGCGACGGGTGGGTAGTACCGAGGCGATTCAATGCACTCAAAGGAATCGATCTGTCGGTCAGGCGAGGCGAAGTGTTTGGGTTGCTCGGTCCCAACGGAGCCGGCAAAACGACGCTCATCAAGATATTACTGGGCATTGTCAAAAGCACAGGTGGTCAAGCGTTCTTGTTGGGCGAACCGGCGGGCACGAAAAACGCTCGGCGGCGCATCGGATACTTGCCTGAGAACTTAAGTTTTCCGTCGCACCAAAACGCTAAACGTGCCATGGAATTTTTCGGTCGTTTGAGTTCGGTACCAGAAAGCGTTATTAAGAAGAAGTCCGCGGAATTGCTTGAACTGGTTGGGTTGGCAGGCCGCGAGAAGGAACTGGTTCGCAAGTACAGCAAGGGAATGCGTCAGCGGCTGGGGCTAGCGCAGGCCATGTTGCACGATCCTGAACTGCTCATTTTGGACGAACCAACTGACGGTCTCGATCCCGTAGGCCGCTCTCAAATTCGCAGCTTGATTAACGACCTGCGAGGGCAGGGGAAGACCGTTTTTTTGAACAGTCACATTCTGCAAGAAGTGGAATTGGTCTGTGACCGCGTAGCCATTCTCGCGGGAGGTGAACTGCAGGGGGTGGGAACTCCGAACGAGCTCACACAGCAGTTTGGTGGCTCGCTAGATACCAAAGTTCGCATCGAACTAGCTTCTGCACCGGAGAACGTTGATCAACTGAAGCAGGTCTGTGAAGCGGAAGTATTACCGCTACCCGACGGTCGCTGGCAACTGACGGCTTCCTTACACACGCAAGCAGACGTCGACCAATTGATCGATCGTATTCGTTCGCTGGACATCAGCCTTCTGCGGTTAGAGCGAACCAAGCTGACGCTGGAAGAAGTCTTTCTGTCTGCTGTTCAGCGATCTTCTCAAGCCGATCACGAAAATCCATTCGCCGTTCAAACAGAAATTCCGCGATGAAACCGTACCTAGCAATTCTTATCGATTCTTATTGGGAAGCTGTCGGCAACCGCGTCCTATGGGTGTTGCTATTTGGTTGGGCTTTGGTCCTCTCAGGACTCGCCCCCTTCGGCTATGTGACCGAGCGCAGCTTCAAATTGGTTGGCAACGACATCGACAACTTCGACAAGATCAAAGAAAAACTGGTCGCCGCCTCCGAGGGAAAAGGAAGCGATGCGGTCAAAGCGGTAGCTGCTAAATTGGACCCGAAATTTCTCGAGCAATTAAAGCCCGATGAAAAATCCGAGGACGAAGTAAGAGGTCGACGCCGCATCCGCGCGACGGATATGGCCAAGGAGATGAATGCAGCGATCGACGTAAAGGATCTTTACTCCCCCGAAGCATTTCCTACGGCTGACAAACGCGAGCGACTCAAGCCGCTGATTGAACAAGGTGTCGACAAGCTGAGCGCGTTCGAGCTTGAGGAATTGAATCGAGAACTGCTTCAATTGGCATTTCCGCTTGAACTGACTCGCCCGCGCAGCGAACGACTGTGGATCGGTTATGCAGGCTTCAAATTAGGCGAACCACTCAATATTAGCCGCCGGCAGATCAAGCAATTCGTCGAACCGCTGTTGCTTGGGTTCTTGATCAAGTTGGGTTTGGGAGTGGTCGCAGTCTTTGTGGCTTTGATCGTGACCAGCCCCGTCGTGCCAGAGACTTTTCGATCTGGCTCATTGCACTTACTGCTCAGTAAACCGATCTCGCGGATCTGGTTGTATCTCGCAAAGCTGCTCGGCGGCTGCATCTTTGTATTCTTCAACATTACGTTTGTGCTTATCGGTCTGTACCTAATCGCTGGCATTCGTTTTGACATTTGGAACGAAGGCCTGCTCTACTGCATTCCGCTGTTGCTATTCGTGTTTATCATCTTCTACTCCGTCTCTGCACTGGTGGGTTTGATCTGGGGGAATGCGATTGTCTGCGTTGTCGCTTGCATTATTTTTTGGCTGTTCTGTTTCGCCGTGGGTGCGATTCATGACGGCATGCAGCAGCATGTGGAGTTGCTACCGCAGATCAGCCGCGTTGAAAAAATTAACGACAAGTACTGGGCCGTGAATCAACGCGGTGACGTGAGCGTTTGGAATGATAAGTTCTCTGTGTGGCAACCGTCGCTCGAGAATGATGTCGGCGGACAAGCTCGCACATTCGGACCGTTGTACGATGCCAAACGCAATCAAGTTGTCGTCAAATCCTTCTTCCGTATCCCGTTTGGCAATTTGGCTGCCAGGTCGAGAAAGCTGTCTGTAATACGGCTGAGCGGAAGTGAAGAGACGGATGAGCCAAGCGAAAGAGATTCGACTGTGGTCGCTCAAGCGGATGAAAACAGCGATACTGCGAAGCCGACAGACACAAGCGGGTCTACCAATGCAACTGCCAAAAAACCCACTGATGATGCGCCTGCTAAGGAGGCGAACAGCGACCCGCAATCGCTGGCCGACGCCCGTACAACACCTTACTGGATGAGCGACACTGGGCCTGAGATTCCACAGCAGTTGATCGACTTAACACAAGTGAGCGGAGATGTGGTGGCTGTGTGTCGCGGCGGAATATTCCGATTGAATTGGGACAAAGATATCGGCAAGACAAACAACAATGCGTTGCTCGGCATGTTGCGCAACTTAGTGCCTGGTACGAATGCGTTTGAGAATGTCGCGCCCAAGGACTTCGTGATGAGCGACAACTCGTCGGCTTCTGCGACCGCCGATGGGAACGGTTTAGTAATCTACAATTCGGGCAATGTCGACTTGCTCAAGTATGCAAAGAATCGTTTTGAAGTCACGGCCACCGCAAAGATTGAGGGTGAAGGGACTGAACCGGCACTCGTTATCGCTAACCAAGCCTACTGCGTGTTAGCACGCGATACGTTGCCGATCCTCGTTTATGACGCCGCGCTGAAACCGGTGCATATGGCTGTCGAGTTGCCGGAAAAAAACAATGCACGGCAGTTGACTTGGATCCCGGGAACAAACGACGCTGCCATCATCACTCACACTGGGAATTGGTTCAAACTAGATTGCCAAGCAGGCACGCTGACGGAGATTTCGAGTCCCTTCAAGGGTTCGTTAACCGCGATGACTTGGGATTCCCCCAGTCGCGTGCTGCTAGGCGTCAAGCCGAATCGCGTGGTGGACTTCGAAATCGAGGGGGGCAAAGTAGTCAAAGAGTTCAAACCTAAAATGTCAACATTGGAGATGGTTTACAACTGGGGTGTGAATCCCGTTTACCAAGTCAATCCGAAGCCGAGCGCGCTCGACAATGCCATGGGTTACTTGCTGTCAGGGAATGCGACGCAGAGTTTGAACATTGTCACCAACGACATGGAGCAAGCTCAGGTTGAGATCGATGTGTGGCGGCCGATCATTACGAACTTAGTTTTCGTCGGAATCATGCTGCTGATCGGCTGCGTGTATGTCGCTAGGAAGGAGTTTTGATCCTTGGAGTTCCAATTGTTGTTGGAGCTCCAATTGTTACTGAGCTGTATGATGGCCCGGCGCGACATCCTATCTTGTTGTTCGCTTCACCGGTCGCTTCCTGCGCACTATTGACTTCGCACACTCGTCCGGCTACGCTCATAACTCGTAAATACCACGTCCTGGAAAATAATATGTGTCAGCTACTTACTAACCTAGAGCTTCTGCAGCTCACCCTCGCACTTAGCGAGCGGTTGGGGTAGGTCTGTGCATATTCACCAAAATGCTTGCCGACCCCGACGCTCATCGAGCCTCGGGGTTTTTTCGTTTCCCGCTGGCTCGATTTCGATTTATGGGTTGGTCTGCTAGTCCCTCAGCCAGCAACAAAGGAAAGATCATGTCCGACACTCAGAATGGCCGTCGAATCCGCATCTTTGACACCACGCTCCGCGACGGCGAGCAATCGCCGGGCGCGAGCATGAATTTGGCTGAGAAACTCGAGGTTGCTCAGGCGCTGACAGACTTGGGCGTTGACATTATCGAAGCCGGATTTCCGATTGCATCGCCGGGGGACTTCGAGGCGGTCCGTGAAATTGCCAACGTGGTGCGCGGCGCTACGGTCTGCGGGTTGGCTCGCTGCAACGACAACGACATCACGCGAGCTTACGAAGCGCTAAAGAAGGCTCAGCAGCCACGCATTCATGTGTTCTTAGCGACGAGCGCCATTCACCGCGAATTCAAACTGCGTATGAACCAGGACGAGATCATTGCGAGAGCCATTGCAGGGGTGAAACTGGCGGCGAGTTTCTGTGATGACGTCGAGTTTTCACCTGAAGACGCAGCGCGAACGGAGCATGATTTTCTGTGTCGGGTGGTCGAAGCGGCCATCGATGCTGGCGCGACCACTATCACTATGCCTGACTCAGTGGGTTACACCACGCCTCAAGTGATGTTTGTACGGATTCTGTTGTTTTTGAATAGTGTGACGAATATCGACAAAGCGATTTTGAGCACTCATTGTCACGACGACTTGGGATTGGCGCTCGCCAATTCACTAGCGGCCGTCAGTGCGGGCTGCGGTCAAGTGGAATGCACGATCAATGGTATCGGCGAACGTGCAGGGAACTGCGCGTTGGAAGAGATCGTTATGGCGCTGCGGACTCGCGCGGAACTCTACAACTGCACCACGGGAATTAAGACTGAACGATTGGTTCCCACTAGTCGCTTGATCAGTAAGATCACGGGCTTGGAAGTACAGCGCAACAAAGCCATCGTGGGTCGCAACGCGTTCGCGCACGAATCGGGCATCCACCAAGACGGGATGCTCAAGGAACGCAGCACCTATGAAATCATGCGTCCTGAAGATGTCGGCTTTGCGAAAACCGACTTGGTGCTTGGCAAACATAGTGGCCGAGCCGCGCTGGCCGATCGCGCTCGCGCACTGGGCTTTAGTATCACCGCAGAGCAATTGCAGCTCGTATTTGACAAGTTCAAGGCGTTGGCTGACAAGAAGAAAGAGATTTACGACGGCGACATTGTGGCTTTGATTCAGCAAGAGATCTCTGGCCACATTCCGGAAGCTTGGTCGTTGGTGCGTTTTGAAGTCAGCAACGGGAGCGGTCACCCGCCGCGTGTTGCGCTGACGTTGATGCACGACGGCAAAGAATACACGCAACAAGTCGAGCAAGGTGACGGCCCAATCGATGCGGCGTTTTGGGCAGTCGAAAGCATCACGGGTCTGAAAGTTGTCTGCAAAGATTATCGCGTCCGCAGCGCCAGTTTGGGTCGCGATGCGCTAGGCGATGTGCAACTGGAGATCGAGTATCTAGGACAAACGTACAAAGGAGTCGGTGTTTCAACGGATACCGTCGAAGCCACGTTGCTCGCGATGCTGAACGCCATCAATCGCATTGATACATCCGCTAACAAAGCTCAGCGGGTCACCCCTACAAACTAGCACATGTAGGCCGGAACAAGCGAAGCGCCGTTCCGGCGTGTGGTCTGCTTGAAATGTCGCCGGAACGGCGCTTCGCTTGTTCCGGCCTACTTTTACTCATGTATCGGCGACTTTGGGATGAGCGATGGGATCGGCGGATGGGCCAGCGTAGATGGACCGGCCGCCGTCGACGGGTAAACAAACGCCTGTGATGAAAGGGCTAGTGGCCAAGAACACCGCCGCTTGAGCAACGTCTTCGGGTTTTCCTTCGCGTTTCAGCAAGCATTCATTGATGATCCGCTCGCGTCGCTGGGGACTTACTTCCTCCGCGAGCATCACGGGACCGGGCAAGATTGCGTTGACGCGGACTCGTGGATTGCGAGTGGCAAGTTCGACCGCCATCGACTGCGTGATGCTGATGACCGATGACTTGCTGGGGAAGTAAGCTGCGAAATCACGATAGGGCCTTATCGTCGCGGTATCGCCGATGTTGATGATTGCACCGCCAAACTCTTGGTGAGTCATCATCAAACCGAACTGCTGGTTAGTTAGGGCGGTGCCTAAAGCGTTAACTCGAAAGAAGTGCTCGAAGTCTTCCGCTACGGCTTGCTCTAGGGGAATCGGTTCCCAAATCGCGGCTGAATTGACGACAACGTCGATGCGTCCGAAGCGAGATTCAATCTCGGATCGCCAGCGTTTCACTTGAGCTTCATTGCTGACGTCACCGATTACCAGAGATGCCGCAGTACCCTGCTTGCTCCATGCAGCGATCAGTTCTTCGGCAGCATTGACGGAGCGGTTGGCGTGCAAAATGATTTGGAAACCGCAATCGCGAAAGTGTTCCGCGATGCAGCGGCCGACTCGAGCCACCCCGCTTCCGGTGATTAGGGCGACTGGCGTTTCGGTGCCGAATAGTGATTGATTGGATGCAGTATTGGTCAACTTGGACATAAGCTATAGATTCGCTTGAGGACTGAGATAAAAATAGTAGCGGCTGAATTCACGGTGCATTACAAACTGGGTCTATTGGAGTCGACATGCGTGGCTGGAAGTTTCTGATATTGATTGTGTGGGTATTTTCAGTGAGCAACGCTGTAGGTCAGTCCAGCGACGAGGCGCTTCGAAAGCTGTTTGACGATTACCACGAACAGTATCTCATTCTATTCCCCTTGGAAGCGACTGCGTTTGGTGACAATCGCTATAACGATCAGTTGCAAATCGACATCTCGCCCGACTTTGCCGCCAAAGAGTCGCAATTCTACTCTCAGACACTCGAGCGATTGCGGGCAATCGATCGCAAAGCGGCCAGTGATTCGCTGCAGTTGGCAGCTGACATTTTGGAGTATGAATTGAGTTCGCGCTTGGATGCGATTCCGTTTAACTTTGACCGTATTCCGTTTAATCAGTTCGATGGTCTGCCGCTCACGTTCGGGCAAATGGGAAGTGGTGCCGGCAGTCATCCGTTCAAGACGGTGAAGGACTACGACGATTGGTTGAAGCGAGTTGACAGTTTCAGTGTGTGGTCTTTGGCGGCGATCGAACGATTTCGCGAAGGGATGAAAAGTAATTACGTTCTTCCGAAAATCTTGGTCGCGCGTATGGTGCCGCAAATGCTCGATCCAACCATCGTTTGCGAAGATCCCGAGCAGAGCTTGTTCTATGGTCCCATCAAGTCGATGCCGAAGTCGTTTTCGGACGCCGATCGCGAGCGATTGACCGCCGCTTTCAAGATCAGCATCAAGGACAAAGTGATGCCTGCTTATCGAAGCATGGGGGAATTTTTACGAGATGAGTATATGGCGGCGGGTCGTGAAAGCCATGGTATTGCGGCGCTGGAAAGTGGCAGGTTGCAGTACCAGTACTGGGTGCGTCGCTGGACAACGACCTCGCTGACACCGGACGAAATTTTCGAAATCGGTGAGGCCGAAGTATCGCGGATTCGAAATGAGAAGGAGTCTGTGCGTTTGCAGATGAATTACCAAGGAAGTTTGAAGGAGTTCTTTGAGCATCTGCGAACGGATCCGCAGTACAAGCCGTTCAAAACGCCAGAGGAAGTGATCGCGGCATTTGCGGCAATTCAATCGAAGCTGGAACCGCAGCTTAAAAATGCATTTTTGAATACGCCCAAGACGCCGTTTGAAATTCGTCGCACCGAATCGTTTCGTGAGAAAACGGCCAGTGCCGAGTACATGCCCGGTACAGCGGATGGATCGCGACCAGGCGTTTTCTACACGCCGATACCTGATGCGACACAGTTTAATGTCACCAGCGGCATGGAATCGCTCTTCTTGCACGAAGCGATTCCAGGTCATCATTATCAGATCTCGCTGCAGCAAGAGAACGAGCAACTCCCTAAATTCGCTCGTTTTTTATGGTACGGAGCGTACGGAGAAGGCTGGGCGCTGTACTGCGAATCGATGGGGAAAGAACTGGGGCTGTATACAGATCCCAAGCAACGTATTGGTGCGCTGGGCGACGAAATGCATCGTGCCATTCGACTGGTGGTCGACGTGGGGATGCACTGGAAAGGCTGGACGCGTGAAGAAGCCCTTAAATACATGATGGAGAATGAGCCAATCAGTGAAGATGGAGCCGTGGCTGAGATCGAGCGCTACATGGCTTTCACCGCTCAAGCTCTGTCTTACAAAATCGGCCAGTTGAAAATCATCGAACTGCGAAAGCGATGCGAGCTACGCTTGGGAGACAAATTCGAATTGCCGAAGTTTCATGACGAAGTGCTTCGAAACGGCTGCATGCCGCTCGAGCTACTTGAGGCAAGGTTAAACCGCTGGGTTCCGTGACAATTTTCTAGCTAAGGGGCCGTCCAGCAC
>JANPLP010000457.1:0-13420 GCA_031426595.1 Planctomycetia bacterium
CAGCCACAGTACAAATGCCGCTTTTGCGAGAATACGCTTCAGCCGAGTTTGCGAGTGAGACGGACCACCGCTGAAGAAACTAAACAAGAAAGCGGCCGTTCCCAACACCACCGCACTCCATAAAACCAAGTACCAAGTACCCGACGGCCAAACCGCAATATCGGCGTTGCGAGGCCCACCATCAATATAGGAACCAATCGTCATGCAGAAGAAGGAGAACCCAAACACACCATAGACAATCGATGGGACACCCGCCAAATTGTTGATAGAGATGCGAATGATTGAAACCAACGTTCCCCCTTTGGTGTACTCTCGCAAATACAGCGCTGCCATTACTCCAAACGGCACTACCGCAATCGTCATGATCAGGGTCATAACGATCGTTCCCCAAATGGCTGGAAAAACTCCTCCCAACGTGTTCGCTTCGCGAGGGTCTTCAAATAGAAACTCTCCCCAACGACTAAAGTAAACTCCTAGCTTGCCCACTAGCGACAGCTCGTTCACATGGGTCACTCGAACCAGCTCGTTAAAAGCCACTGGATGTTCAGCCAGCAAGTTCACGCCGCTGTGCGATTCGGCCTCGAATGCCGTGGCGGACGTGACCGCCATCAAATGATTCGTTTTGTCCGCATCATGCAGCGATACGATGGTCAACGTTTCGTCCGCAAACTTAACTTGGCCAGCCTCACTTGCTTCCATCTCCAAGCTCTTCAAGCCTTGCTTGATACTCTCGGTTAAGGTTCCTTCTGAGAAGGACCGCGCATCTTCCGGCTTAATTCCCGGCAGCGACCGAGCTCCATTCGGAACGCATACGATCAGTTCCCCTTTATCCAGCTCATCCTGCAACTCGCTCAGTCGAACCTGAAGCGGTTTTTTCTTGATGATGACACTGGCATACCCGCGCTCATACGCCAACACCGCTTCTTTGATCCTCGGCGGAGCCAGCGATAGTGGTTCTCGCCATGTCTCGAGCTGCTGCGCGACAGACTTGATTGCGGCCGGTACGCTCTCTTGCTCGAAGTCGCTTAGCAAGCTCAATGCGCTCTCAGCAAGCGCTACATCGTTCAGCAAAGTTGGCAACTGCTTCTTGCAAGCCGAGATTTCGCCGAGCAATTCTTGGTAAGTCGAAAGTTGCTCGAGTAACCCGTGACACTCGTCGAGCTGCAACGGTAAAACACCCAGCGTATCCAACTCCGCCTGTCGCACATCAATTCGCAGCTTCGATATTTGTACATCCAGGCGACTCAACTCATGCTTCAGACTGCCTAGACTACGCCGCTGCGCCCTCACGCGAGGAAGCACTTCACGTACGCCAGAGTCAACCTTCTCTGAGTCGACGATGATCTCACGTAACGACTCGACCTTTGCGTCGGCGTCAAGTCCATCAACGGTTCGCCAGTTGCTTGCTCCCACTAACTTGCACTGAAGCAATCCGTACGCACCATCCTTCATGCACCGTCGCAGCGCGTTGTTCCGGTTCCGTGCTACCGACTCTTCGACCACTTTGATCAGATCTTTGATGGTCGCTTGCGCCATCTCTGCGTTCGTAGCCGTAGCATCCAGCAAAGGGACCAGCGAGCGAAGCATACTTTCTATTTTTATGGTGTATGCAATCTGCGCGCGATCGACCTCATTCACTTCGATTGGATTGTGGATTCGCAGTGGAATTCCATAAAGATAGCCCCACTCAAACCTCTCGATCAATGTCGTGGCAGGTACTCGCACAATTCCTTCCGGTTGCAACTCGCTAGGTTTGAACCAACGATAATGCGTGTTGGTAAGATCAACATTCTCCGTTCTAAAGTAGTAGCTCTTACCCACGGCATCGTTCTTGCCCCCTTTTACCGCCAGCACAGTTGCAGTCGATTTTTCTTCACCGACATCCAAGGTGCCGTCGCGCAGTGCCAGCCAGTCCACGGGTTGCGGCCAGAAAGTTGGCAGACCTGAAGCCAAGATTAACGCGAGTAAGCTTAGCACCATCGCCAAGCAAACTGCCAACATGCCACCTGTAAACCAGATCTGTGGCTCTGCTCGCGCGAGCAATGAAAAACCACTTTGAAGAGCTCCTCGCCTCGGGTGAGTGCTCTGCTCCTTCGGTTGGGGCTGTCCAGCCGCCACTTTATTCTCAGTCGTACTCATAGCTGACTCGCTCGTTTCCGGAATCGAATCCGAACAAACTCAGCCACTGTGTTTGCAATCAACGTCAGAACGAACAATAGCAACGCTGCCAAGAATAGAGTACGAAAATGAGTGCTCCCTTTGGCCGCTTCAGGTAACTCAGTTGCCAAAGTTGCACTTAAAGTTCGGAAGCCATTGAACGGATTCCAGTCCATCAAAGGGGTATTGCCCGCCGCCATCAACACAACCATCGTCTCGCCCACCGCGCGTCCTAACCCGATCATGATTGCACTAAACAGACCGCTCATCGCACTCGGTACCACGACTCGCATGGTGGTCTGCCAAGGAGTCGCCCCGCAGCCCAACGAGGCGCTCCGCAACTGCTTGGGGACCGCCTGCAAGGCGTCATCTGAGATGGTGTAAATGATAGGAATTACACAAAAACCCAGTGCGATCCCAACGAGCAGCGCATTGCGATCTTGATAGTCGCCGAAAACATTGCCGCGTGCATCAAGGCCCACGGCCTGCAGTCCTAATCCCAACAGCCAAGCAACAATGACAATGACCGACAAAGCGATCAGTAACCTGACCAGGCTAAATACTGCATAGGCTCGCGGTGTTCGCGCAACGGCAATTCCGCGGTTCCATTCCGCCAGCGGTCCAATAAAAAAGAACGCCACCAAGCAGCACAGCAAGGGAGTAAACACCATCATCCAGCCGCCAACCGCGCTCCCCTCCCCAGCATTAATCCAACGTACGATATCTCCGTCGAACAAAAGCCTTTCGATGATCGGCGACACTCGAGACGTCAACCAAAGACTCACCGGCAAACAAGCCAACAGTGCAAATAACCGAAACCGTTCTAGCCGCACGAGTTTGTCGAGCGGCAGGAGATTCCAAAGATGACCGGCGAGCACAAACGTCGCTGGAACAATCAAGATCGCCATCAGAACGGTCATGAGATAAGTCTGAAGCAACGGAGCGATCACCAGCGCGGCCACAAATCCTAGTACTACACTTGGCAAACTTGCCATCAACTCAACAATCGGTTTTACGCGCGCCCTGACGTCTGATGAAAGGAATTCGCTGGTGTAAATCGCGGCCATCAACGCTAGCGGAATGCTGACTAACATCGCATACAATGTGGCTTTTAATGTGCCAAAGACCAACGGCATCAAACTCAGCTTTGATTCCGCTTTTTCAGTTCCCGCTGAAGATTGCCAAATGTATTGCGGTTCGGAATAGCCTTCGTACCAGACTGAACCGAAATAGGTCGCAAAGGAGGCTTCTGGGTGCGGTACTCTCAGTGATGCGATCGCAATAGAACTGTCGCCCACAGCCACCAACGCATTGTCGCTTGGGTCGAATGACGCGAACTTCGCGCCCGCTCCCAGCGGACTCTCGCTGTTCAGCAACACATCATCGGTCGTAACAAACACCAAATTCGCAACACCCTTTTCGTCGAGCACCGCCGCCAAGTGATTCTTCTGACTGCTGCTAATAGAACGAATCGATGCATCGGACACTTTGATCTCATGCGCAGGGACCAATTGGAACCCGTCCGCCGAAGTCGGAGAACTAGTCCCTGACGGATCCGCACTGGAGTCCCTGTCAGTACTGCTCGCACTTCGGACGATATTCCAGCCAGTTACTCTTCCCGAGTCGTCACCACACATTAGTGTTTGACGAGCCAGCAGAGGTGTTGCAAACATAAACTGCCCACCGCCAATCAAGCCGCTGGCAGACTCCACCAACTCCGGTGTTCCGCTGCGCAAGGAGAATCGATCAAGCGTCCCGTTCGGCCAAGTTACCACAGCATGGTCATGGCCATTCATTAAGGCCAAGGAAAGTGGTGCGCCGGATGCATTGCGGCTGTTGATTTTGCAACGATTCACAGACATCGACTCGGTGAACTTTTTACCAACTAGAGCCTTCTTACGAGTGATCGTTGCGAACACCAATTCTTCGCCCGCGATGCCGACAACATGCATGCTCGACTGCGCCGCGGATTTGCTCGCTGACGATGCCAGATAATCGAGGCTGGTCACCGGTTTATCGCTGAGACTGCGCGGAGCCGACCACTCCGGTGCAATAATTTGTGTGCGTCGTACGCTCGTGGCGTCAAACCGCTGATAGACAGCCTTTTGGTAAACAGCAATCGGTTCGGCCTCGTTAATCACTACGCCTGCGGGCAAATCGGCGACATTCACCAACTGGTTCTCAAACCCGATCTCTGTCGACTGAAAAGTACCGTCGCTAAACCCCAGCAGTAAACTGTTTCGGTCAATGGAAAGGTGCGAAGCGGTTACTTTGCGATCCGCCGAAGTAGGAGCGGGGAACTCAGCCAACAGTTCGCCTGCATGCGTAGCCAGGACTGTGATGCTCCCATCCGTACCTGTTCCCCACAAAATCAATTCGTGTTCGTCTAAACCAACATTTTGAAATGTCGGGCTCGCGAACGTCCGCCACGTCGCCACAGCGGGAGCTCGGAAGAGAGGCCAAGCAGTTCCGAACAAGACAAGCACGACCAGCAAGATTGCAGCGATGGTTCCAATACCACCAACCGCAATCAATTTAGAGGCAAACGCATCCCCGAACTTAACTGTCCAAGGCGTTTGTTTGCGGCGGCGAAGTCCGGCATAGGCATCAACCGTCACACAGTTTTCCTACTTGAAACAAGCTCTACTAAGTGCCTTATTGCAGCCATTAGTATCTCAATATTCCGAGTTTCAACCAGCCGTCTTCGCGAACTTCCCGTGCACCTGAATTATTTCTAAAAGCGGTCATTTCCCTTACGTACAGTGGGTGTTGACCGTTTTTTAATTGTTAACTTTGCATGAAGAATGGCGAAGGGGCTACGCTCGCGGGATAATCCAGCAAGATTCGTGGCGGGTCATGCCAATGTGCGGATAGTAGCCGGCCGCCGCGGGAGCAGCCAAAAGAATGAGCATCGTGGCCAGCCCTGCAGCTTCATGGGTCCGGCGAATTAGCTCGCGACCAATGCCTCGCTTTTGATACTCGACATCGACGGCTAAGTCCGACAGATACGTGCAGTATGCAAAGTCCGTGATGGCTCGCGAAACGCCGACTAATCGCCCCCCCGCTCGCGCAGCGCAAATCAACTGCGCCGCGCGGAGCATCTTCTCCATCGTTTCAGGTTGCTCCACAGGCCGCCGCTCAGCCAGAGTGCTTCGACGCAAAACGTCAATGAACTCCACCGCTGACAAATCCCCTTCCAGCGTATATTCGATCTTCATAGGTCAATCCACCTGTGATTTCTTTTCTTGGGCCGATGCAGCTTGCGTAGGGTCACGCTGAGCGTCGACGCAGTCTGCGAGAATGTGGGCTGGTAGGATTCGACTCAGCTTTGCGCCAGAGGCATCGCCGTTGAAGCCAACGAATACGCCCACCACAGTGCAATCCGTAGGTTGCTCGGCATGCAGAGTGACCAAGCCCCCACTCGCGCCACTGCCGACCGCGGGTGAGCCAAAGAAGTTCGCTTCCTTCCCCCATGTTCCAGCGATACTCAGTTCTTCGCTCGCCACAAAGCAACTTGTCACTAACGGTGAGATCCGTTCCTGAGTAACGCCGAGCCCCATCGGAAACCCAATCACTTCGATTCGAGTTGATCGCAGAGGAAGCTCACGCTGGCAGAGATTGATACCAAGCGACATCGCTTTTATTTGGTCGCGTAGACTCTCCGCGAGCTTGTTGAGATCCACCCGGCACACCGCTAAATCAGCGCAATCATGCATGATCCAAGGGTTCGATCCTGGATTCGGAATCGAGTCCACAAGCCTATAGATTCGCAGGGACCCAACGGAAGGCAACGCAACTTCCGTCGTGAGATTCATCTCGAGCGCAGAGTGCCTAGCGGTTATCAAAAAAAACCGCGAGTTGTGCTCAACGAAAAAGCCTGAACTCAGTTTGCGTTCGTTGCCTGCCAACGAAGTTATCGCCACTACGCGGTCAAATCGGGACACCGGTTCGTGCTGTGCATGCAGTCGGTCAGAGGAAATCAGACAAACCACCGCGAGCCATCCGCCAACCCCTTGTTTAGTCAGCGGTTTGAGCCTCATCGCGCTACCCCATCCAACTATCGATCGCGACCAAACTGCAGAATGCAAAGCTGATAATCGCGTTCACTTGAAAAAAAGCCACATTCACCCGACCCAAATCCCTCGCGCTCACCAGTGCATGTTGCGTAACTACCAGGGCGGCCACACTCGCTAGCGCGCCCCAGTAGATCCAGCCAAGCCGAAGATCCGAGAACTGAGGGAGAAAGCATAGCACCAGCAGCATCATGACGTGAAGCCCAGCCGCAATACGAAGTGCTTGCGATACCCCGAATCGCGCCGGGATACTATTTAGCTTCTGTTGCCGATCAAAATCGGCGTCCTGACAGGCGTAAATGATGTCGAACCCAGCTACCCAGAACGCAATCGCCAGTCCCAAACAAGCCGGAGGATACAGGTCAGCTATGTTTGACATCACCATTTCACCCCGCAGCGCAACCCAAGCGCAGATCGGTGATAAAGCCAACGCGATTCCAAGCCAAAGATGAGCTGCTGCGGTGAACCGCTTTGCGAAACTGTACCCGCATATCCAAACCAAAACGGGCACCGCACACCAAAGCGGTAACCAATTCGGAACGAACAACAGGCACGCGAGAATGAACAGCCCACTCATAGCCGCGAAAAATATCCACACCTGCCGATAACTGAGCTCTCCTGCCGGAATGTGCCTGCCCGCGGTTCTCGGGTTTGCCGCATCAATCCTTGCATCAACCAACCGGTTAAACGCCATCGCAGCAGAACGTGCAGTCACCATACACAAGAGAACACCCAACAACCTACTGCACCAGAGACCAACCGAGAGCTCAAGCTCGCGCGGTACGACAGCTGCGAAAACACACGCCAACGTTGCAAAGGGAAGTGCAAAAACCGTATGGCTGAACCGAATCAATCCTAAAAAACGCCGCACGAGCCCTGCTTCCACTCTAGCAGGCTCGTGCGGCGCACAGCGCATAGCGGATCCAGTCGATGTAGAGTCCACCTGATTCACCATGACTATTCTTGCGTGTCTGTCAAAGCACTACTTTCCAATTCATCTTCAGCTTTCCAGCGTTGCATGAGCTTATGCGGCACGTCAAGCTGATCGAGGATTCGGGCCACGACAAAGTCCACGAGATCTAGCATGTCGTGCACTCCGTGATACCAACCCGGCATCGCGGGCAAAATCACCGCACCCGCCTGCGCTAAGCGATGCATGTTCTCCAACTGAAACACACTGAGCGGCGTCTCGCGCGGCACCAAAATCAACTTGCGATGCTCCTTGAGATGAACGTCAGCAGCTCGCTGAATCAAGTTTTGGCTTGCCGCATGTGCCACCCCGCTCAGCGTGCTCCCCGAACAAGGACAAATCACCATTCCAGCCGTCAGGAACGAGCCGCTTGCGATGGGCGTGAAGTAATTCTTGTAGTAATGCACATGCAACAAACCGCTCGCTTTCGATTTCTGCACCAACTCGTCGAACTCAACGATATCCTGTTTCAAGAACGCATTGCTGGCACGCATCATGGCTGCCGCATCAAAGTCTTCCAGCGTCAACCGCACCCCGAGTTCCTGCGCGATCACCGCCGCTCCGGAATCGCTCACTGTCAAGTGCGTTGGGACAGCCTGTTCGAGCAGCAACTGCAACAGTCGAGCCCCGTACACAGCCCCGCTGGCGCCCGTGATGGCCAGCACAACAGGTTTCGCAAAGTTAGCCGGCTGAGCTGTCTTCAAGCTGCTCATCTTTCCCCCACGTATAACGTCGCGATCCCAAACGTCAATGGAATCCACCTTACTTTCTTAAGTCCAGCCGCCTGCATTCGGTCTGCTAACGCTTGACCGCATGGAAACTCCAAAACGCTGTTTGGCAAATACTCATAAGCGCTCTGCTGATTCTTGGCCAATCGTTGTCCAACGCGCGGTAGAACATGCTTGAAGTACGCCTGATACAGTTGTTTCAAACCAGGCACAGTCGGTTTCGAGAACTCAAGCACAGCAACTTGTCCGCCCGCTGCACACACGCGTACCAACTCGCTCAACCCGACGTCCGTGTCTTGAACATTTCGCAAGCCGAACGCAACTGTCACGGTTTGAAAGGTTTCATCATCGAACGGAAGAGACTGCGTGTCGGCTTCGAGAAACTTGACTGGGTAACCACTTTCCGATGTCGCGTGTTTCTTCTTTGCGAACTGTAACATAGGGCCGCAAAAATCTGTCCCCACGACCTCAACACGGCCGGCTACTTTTTTCGCCAGCATCAATGCCAAGTCGCCGGTGCCAGTGCAGCAATCCAGAATGGGCAGTCCCGCATCCAACCGCAACTCGCGAACGGTTCTTTTACGCCACAGAATATCGATACCCATCGACAATAAGTGGTTCATTAAATCGTACCGGGGCGCGATTTGAGCAAACATCTCACGAACTCGCGATCCCGTCTTATCCACTTTCAGTGAGTCAGCCGCTGTTGTCACAATTCCCTCATCTAAATTCTACTGCGTGTACCTTGGTGCACGCTTTTGTTCTCGCTTGCTTAACCGCTTTCAGTCCGCCTAGTCCACTGCCCTGATCGAAAAAAACACTGCCTGCCGTCTCGAACGTCGCGTCTCTACCCGGTTATTCGTATCAACCCGTTTAATCTATCGCGTTCTATCAGCTATATGACTTGGGGCAGCTCTGCGACTTCGGACAGCTCTGCGACTTAGGGGATGATGTACACTTGCAGTTCGCGGCAGCCATGAGCCCCGATGACCAGAGACTGTTCAATATCGGCCGTTTTGCTCGGGCCCGACAGAAACAATCCAAAACCAGGTTGCGGCGGCTTGGCCCTTACGTAGGCTTCGTGCATCGTCTGCACCATATCGGAGCGGTGCACGACCAGAACCAAAAACTGCGTAATGAAAAAAATCACGCGGTGCTTCAGATTGCGATCGGTTAGCCAAACCGCTCCGTTTTCAGCAACCGCAAACTCGCCGGGGTACACAACAAAATCCAAATTGTCCAAATCATGAGCATCGTCGGTCGAATTCAGATCGACATTCCCCGCTACCTCGGGAACGGTCGAAAAAATTCGTTTTGCCATTCGAAATTGCTCAAATTCATTCAATTTTGCCGGCAATTCGTGAGCCGATTCCAAGGTCGTACAGACGCCACCCACAAACTTAATTGCTTCAGCGAACTGCGCAATGGGATCCTCGAACTGAATCCAATTGCCTTCGATGACTTCGGGCAGCGGCTTACTTTCGATGATTTGGGAACGCAGTTTGTTTAAAAGTAGCCGTTTTGTATCGCTCATGTTTCTGCGTCCAACTGTAAATGCACTTTTATGATTCCCCGCGGGAATAGTCTATTTGTAATGTCCAGTTCAGCAAAGAAGGGCTGCTCGAGCGGCAGTTCGTCACAATCGTTCGATGCGCGAGCTCCTACCGCACTCGGTTTAGCTTCCCTCACTCCGGTCCGCTTGAAAGGTGGTCACTAACGCTGCCAGTAAACGGTCGCCACTGTGCGAATCGGCCTGCGCGATAGGTGCCCAATTCAATTCATTCAATCGAGCCGTAACGGCGTTGCTTAAACTGATCGGACGCAGCCGCGATTTGAAGGGTTCGAAAAGTGCAGCGGCGGAGTCCGCGATGGCGGGGCTGGTAATTGTCACGTATTGAATTCGACCTCCTTGCAAGGCGGATTCAATCCCCGGCTTTAACTCTGCAACAGGCCGGGTCTCATAAACGACCAGCTTCGTAACTTCAGCACCGCGCGCCACCAGACCTGAAGGCAGTTCATCGCGACTGCGATTGGTGGCGGTCACCAACCAATGTTGACCTCGTAAATCCTCAGCTAAATTTGAAATCAAGTCCTGCGCACTGAACTCTGTTGGGCAAACGTCCGCCCGCAGTCCATAGCGCTTTAAGCTATCTGCGGTATGCTGCCCGACGACTGCTAAAGTCACCTTCGCAAATATGCGCGCGTCAAAGCCACCGCTTAGGACTCGTGTGAGCAACCCGTCCACACCATTGGCGCTCGAAAAGGTAACACCATTGAATTCGCCCGCCGCAATACGCTGAACAACCTCATCCATCTGACGGCAATCAGCCGGTGGAACAATCTCGAGAACCGGTTGCAGATATGCCTCCGCTCCAAGTTGCCTCAACTGCAACAACAACCCCTCCGATTGTTCAGGAGATCGCGTGACCACCACGCCGCAACCGGCCAATGGTCGCGAGGTAAACCAATCAAAGTCCTCTCCCAAAGCCGCAACATCGCCGATGATGACAATCACGGGTGGACGTATCTTATTAGAAGAAGTCAACGTTGCGGCGACTTCATCCAGTCGGCAACGCACCACCGACTGGTCACTCCACGTGCAGCGACGAACAATTGCCGCTGGGGTACTGGGCGCTTTGCCTTCGCGCAACAGTTCGCGAGTCCATTGCGCCACCGTCGTGACTCCCATGTAAAATACAATCGTCCCAGGAAACCTCGCTAAAGCATTCCAATCCATCGCCTGCGGAGTTTCTTCCGTTTGCTGCTGACCGGTGATCAATGCGACGGCCGAAGAATGACGTCGATGCGTGATCGGAATTCCGACATAGCTAGCCGCAGCAAGCGCCGCAGTAATGCCAGGGACCACTTCGAATGCAATGCGTTCCTCGATCAACACCTCAAGTTCTTCCGCAGTGCGCGCAAATACTGCCGGGTCCCCGCCTTTCAATCGCACTACAATGTTGCCTGCCTTGGCAAGCTCAACGATCCTCGCATTGATTTGCTGCTGCGTCCAAATCGGCTCAGCCAGCGTTTTTTCAGTCGAACCGTGCCTATTCTCTGTCGATCCGTGCTTACCAACCGATTCGCAAATGGCATACGCTGCATAATCCAGCAGACGCGCATTCGTCAAGCCATCGTAGAGCACATAATCGGCCAACTCCAAGACTTCGCGACCGCGGATCGTAATCAGCCCCGGATCGCCGGGCCCCGCGCCAACGAGATAGACCATTCCTGCAGTCTGCGGCTCGTTCGTAGGTGTTGGCATGTTCTACCTTGGATGGTTGGTGCATCGACGTCGTTGGCAATGTAATACCATATTAGGTGCAAAAAGTTGAGGCGGTGCATTTCTATACATCTGCTTTTACCCGAGCTATGTTGCGAATGAGCCGAGCGCTCAAGCAGTTATAGCGAATAACATGCTTCGGCTCACTTGGATTCCTTAAATCGCTTCGTCAACTTTCGGCAACCCACTTCGGCGTTAGAATTCAGTTTGCAACCTTCTGTTTGACAAGTCGTAGCCGATCCGCGTTGTCGTGGATTTCATCTGTGGAGCCGAGATGCACAGCCAACTAAAACCAGCGAAAGAGAGCTCGCGTAAAGGCGATGCTCTCCTGGCCCTGATCGGTAACACGCCCCTCATCCCGCTGCATTTTACCGATGTGAACCGGACCATTTGGGGTAAATGCGAGTTTCTCAATCCGAGTGGCAGTATCAAAGATCGGCTTGCGCGCACGATCGTTGTGGATGCTGAAAAACAGGGTATGCTGCACGTAGATTCCAATATTCTCGAATGCACTAGCGGCAATACGGGAATCGCGTTTGCCATGGTTGGCGCTGCGCGCGGCTACGCTGTCACCATCGTCATGTCAGAGCGAGCCAGCGGCGAACGGAGAAAAATCATCGAACATTTCGGCGCTCGCTTGATCCTATTCCCTGAGTCGGGATATGCACTCGGCATTTCGCGAACACGGGAGATGGCTCAGGCGGATCCTCGGTATTTCCTTCCACGACAGTTTGAAAATCCACTTAATGCTTTCGACCACGAACAGGAAACCGGAGTCGAGATTTTGCAGCAGTCGTCTGGCTGTGTGGACGCATTCGTTTCGGGCTATGGAACAGGGGGGACTTTAGCCGGTTGCTCGCGAGCATTCCGTACAGCCAACCCGCGAACTCAGATCGTTGCCATGGAGCCCGCAGAGTCCGCACTGCTCTCGGGCGAAGAGGCCTGCTGCCACTGGATCGAGGGTATCGCCGGCGGATTTGTCCCCCCACTGCTGCAAGACATTAAACTCGACGGAGTGCAAAAAATATCGAGCGCTGCCGCCATAGAAATGACCCTACGCCTGAATCGTGAGTTCGGTTTGCTCGTCGGTTCGTCGTCTGGAGCCAATGTGGCCGCGGCCCTCAACTTGGCTACGCAGCTCCCTCACGACGCTCGCGTGGTCACAGTACTCTGCGATCGGGCCGAAAGATATTTCAGCACCAAGCTTTTTGCCGCGTGCTAACTGATCTCTTGCAAACAGCAGACACAACTTGCTTTCATCAGTCAGCAAGCGTTCCCTGAATATTGCGAAGTTCGTTGTTTGACAGGAGCGTTAGTATTTGCTCCGGGTCGACAGGCTTCACCAAATGATGGTCGAAGCCTGCTTCTCTTGACTTCTGACGATCAGAATCCTGCCCCCAACCCGTTATGGCAACAAACAAAACTGGTTTAGCGTGCAACCCTTCCCTCATAAGCCGGCACGCATCGTAGCCGCTTACCTTTGGCAAGCCAATATCGCAAAGCACGGCGTCTGGCGCGAACTCTTTGAAGCAAGCAACGGCGGCCTCTCCATCGAATGCTGTCTGTACTTTATTGCCCATCGAACTCAGCAGCATCGCCAGACTGATCGCAGCATCTTGGTTGTCGTCGACAACAAGAATTCGAAGGTTTGAAACGGTGGATAAACTATTGCTCGACTCACTCGTTGCAATCGCCGCAAGGGTAACGTCAAGTGGCAACTGCACAACGAACTCACTTCCATGACCGACCCCCTTGCTCCTGCAGAAGATGGATCCTCGATGCATTCCAATCAACCGTTTGACGATCGAAAGCCCAATTCCAAGCCCTCCTTCGGAACGGTTCAAGGTGTCTTGAACCTGAGCAAACATCTCAAAGATCGAATCGAGCTTATCTGCTGGAACGCCAACTCCGCTGTCCTTGATCGAAACCACAACCTCGGTTCCTTGCTGCTCGGCGGAAAGCTCGATCGTACCACCTGCCTCTGTGTACTTGGCTGCATTGTTTAGCAAATTAAGGAAGCACTGCGTTAATCGAATCGGATCGCCATGCAGTATCAGCGGCTCGGGAGGCAACGTAACCGACAGTGTGTGGCCGCGTCTCCGGATCAGCGGCTGGCTCGATTCCACCGCGTCGTTCAGTATCGTTTCCAGTGACACGCGCTCACACTTCAACTCTATTTTGCCTTGATTGATGCGGCTGACATCCATCA
>JANPLP010000458.1:0-7175 GCA_031426595.1 Planctomycetia bacterium
GAATAAATCAAGCCACCCGTCATTGTCGTAATCGAAAACACCGACGCCGCCTCCCGTCGATTCGAAAATTCGGCGCTGCCCACTAATATCATCTTCTCGCGTGAAGAGCACGCCTGAAGCGGCTTCCAGTTGCTTGAAGGTTATGGGATTAGTCGGTGCGGGAGTGAAAGTCGCTGTATCCACAGGCACTGGTTTGGGCGTATCCAGGGGGGCATTTCGCCCGACCTGGGTTGATGGACCAACCTTGGCCGTGGCCGTTTCTGCCTGCTGACGTTCCGATCGACCGCACCCCTGGGCAGTACAAAGAATCAGGCACAAGCCGGAAACTTTGATCGTGCGACTAAGCATTTAGCACTCTCATTCTTTGTAGTTTGCGGCAAGCGTCTCGGCATGCTTCCGGAATGCTTCCGCTGCTTCGAGAAGATTGATTGAAGTGCATTTATCGGCCAACTCCAAAGATGCTTTTGTGGCATCAGGTTGAACGCTACTTAGATTGACCCGTATCTCAGCCAGCACCGAAGATCGACGCAACGCTTCCGTTTGCGAATCCACTTCTCCAATTCCCGCGTAGGCTCGCGCAAGTCCCATTTGGCAGGGCGCGTAGGCGGGATCTTTGCGTAACGCAGCTTCAAAGTATCGAATCGCCTCGCGAAATTCTTTTTTTTCCAGAGCGAATTCACCCCGCATACGAGTTAGCAACCACGGCTCCAGTTCTGAATGATCAGGAAGCGAGTTTAAAACGGAAGCAAACTTCTCCGAGTTGTTAGACTCAAAGTAAGCATCCAACAATGCGGCTCCAACGCCTAGATCCGCGTTTTTTTCCGCCAGCATCGGTTCCAGCATTTGGACCGCCACGTCGAACTGCCCCTCAAGAGTCTTATAGCGGCCGCTAGCCAAGCGGAGCTGAAAGTTTTCGCTGTCGTTTTCAAGAAACTTGGCTAGCCTTGTACGACCAGTAGGCGAGTTCAAGATCAACAAATTGGGGAAAAATAATTGCTTGGAGTCAAAGGGGTCCGCAATTCCGATTTCATGCATTTCAGCCAGAAGCTCTTTGCGATCTTCGAGCCGAATCTCAACCGAAAGGATAAAATTCAGCCACTTAAAGGAGGTGACCACATCGTCCAGCTTTAGATTCGCAGAAACCCGGGCAACCTCGATATACTGCCGAAACGCCGCCTCCGCTTCGCTCGCACGATTCGCTCCGATCAACAACAGACCTTCTTGCAGTTTAGCGGCAAGCCCGATAGTCGGTGAATCAGTCGGAATTGCACGGTAACAAGCAATCGCAGTGTCAGTATTCCCGTCTGCCGCTGCGAGATCGCCCGCCATTACAAGAATTTCTAGGTGGGTGGGCGCCCGCGACGCGACCCGCTCAACCAACCACTTTTTTGCCGTCTCGTATTCGCTAACGCTTAAGCCTTCAGGAAGATTAATACTCTGAGCGCCAGACGTTACTTGCGTTGACTCAGAGCGAGACATTCGCCATAGCGTGAATCGATAGACCGCAAATACTGCCGCAACCAAGAGAAGAATAACTCCCCCGCGTAGACTCCAGGTTTTCATTGATCACTCCGCAGGACTAGCTGAATCTAATTCAAAAAGATCAATTCCACCCAAGTTTCGAACAACCATTTTCACTTGTACGCTCCCCATCCGCTGACCGTCTTTCCAGTCGACTTTAAATCGTCGTTGATCAACCACGACAAAACGAACCCCTGCATAGAACAGTTCTTCGAGCCTCTCTTCGGACAAACCCACCGTCCACGTCTCCTCACCCAACTCAAGGCATCCTGGTGGAAAAAAACCAGAATAACCGTTCACCAAGGGCTTGCCATGATAGCTACCAAGCATCATCCATTCCGTGGTGATTTCAAAATCGCGCACATGGTTGCCACCTGCCATCGGCAAACACAGCACTGCGGCATTGCCCGGCATTTGTTTGAGGTGATTTACCCAGTCCAGATTGCGATCAACGTTTGGTGCAACGGCAAGCGCTAACTTTGGCGGCCACGGGTCGCCAACGGCAACCACCCCCGCAAGAGCAGTTAAGAACGCTACGCACACAAAAGCCAGTCGTTCAGTGGGACGGCGATTAAAGCGGATAGCAGCCCAGCTTAGTAATGCATCGACGCCTTGTGCAGCAAGCAGTACGGAAACAATCTGGAAGAAGTACGCAAAGCGAAAAGCGCTGCGAACTTGGGAGAAACCTGGGACGAATTCGCACAAGAACTGCCAAGGCTCCCACCCGAACAGGCTTAGATGTGTACCCAGCGAAAGAGCAAATGACAATACGCCGGTCAGTGTTATAAAGCAGGTCCAATGACGACGATTTCGTAGCCATATCCCCGCTAGCAGTCCTACGAGTGCCAACACTAACTTGAACAGGCCCGGTGAAGGCTGCCACATCGCGTTCCGCTCACTGCGTTGCACGGGCAAGATGCTCCAGCCAAAAGCACGCGTATAATCGTCCACTTTGAGCGAGAGCTGTTCTACCGTTTCAGTTGGTCGCGAAAAATCGAACTTTTTGCTTACCTCGCGAACAGGTATCACGACGGGTGCTGTTAAAACTGCCGCAACCGATACAGCAACTCCTAACGAGCTCAGCGTTCGAAGATTGAGCGTTTTAATACACAGCACCCATGCTGCCCCTAGCAACAGCAAAGTCAAAAACAACGCGTGATGTACGCTTGCAAAAAGCGTTGCGACAAAGCTAAGCCCCAATTCGCCACCGCGCCATGCAACCGAGCGATAAGAAACGGGGCAGGTGCTCGGATCGAATAGTTTTGCTAAAGCAAGCCAAGTCCATAAGATTCCCCATAGAGGCACTAACTGAATCACCCCCATCTGCCAGTGAACGACCGGCAACAGAACCATTGCAATCCCCCCACTGATCGCAATTGCCAAGCGTATTCTTAAAAAGCTTAGAAGCCACTGTGCCACAAGCCCGTTCATTATCAACGAGAACCAGAGATAGACGTTGTAAGCCAGCACTCGCGAACCGCTAATCCAAATCACCGGCGCCACGGCCATCGTGAGCGGTTGAGGTTCGGATAAAGCGAACGTATTCGCGGTTGGGAAGAAAATGGGAGAGTCCCAGTAGCCCTCCCCAGCATGCACCAACCGATCTGCGTTCCACCAAATAGTCCACGCATTGAACAATGAGACCGTGCTTGACTCCTCAGTTCCAATCGGCAGCCTAGATCCCGATTGCAAGATCAATGGCCAAGTAGTGGCAAGTGCCAGTAGCCCATACAGCGCAATACAAAGAAACAAGGTCAGCAGCGGATAGCGGCTCTTGCGACTCTCGCTCCCCAGTTCCTTCATCTATCCGCCCTCGAAGCACCCGCCAAGTTGGTCTACAAAATTGTATCCTACCAACTTGAATCTATTTTGTGTGCTCCGGAGGGGTGATTCCAACGCTGCTCGATCCCCGTAGCGACAAGATTTTTGCAGCCGTATTTTTGAAAGCTCCGTCCGCTGTAGGCGATTCTAAATCATTGCTGGGTCGCATTGCTTTGCGAGATCTCTGTCAATGAACGTTCCGCCTAAAGCGATGAATCAAAGATGAATCAAAACAGTACCTTGATCGCACTTCAAACGTCAGCGCTATTTCGCGTTGATCCTATCGCTAAAACCTGGTCGTCGGCGCAAATCCATGCGCGATCTTTTGAACCCAGACGAACAACTTGTGTGCCGGTGAAATCCCCGATCGCAGGTAGAACCAATTGGCGCTCACTGAGCCAAAAGCAGGGGAGTTTGGGGATTTGATCGGTCGCTCGACGGGGCCGAACAGCGGGATGAACGTGACCACAGCATACCAATCGTCGACCGGCTTGCGGAACTTGTGGATGATGTACCAACTGCAAATCGCCAAGTTCAATTTGTTGTTCGATGCGCAGCGCCCAACTAACCGGTAACTGTCCGAGTTGCCGGTCGTGGTTCCCCAGCGTTAAGTGCATCTCGATGTACGAGTGCCGGGCGAAGAACCCATGCAGCGACTGCATGACGTCATCCGACTTGGAACTGCTCGCATGAAAAAAATCACCTAGAAAAATCAAACGCTCCGCACCTGTCTGCTCCAGCATTTGAGCAATCACGCCTAAGGTCGCATTGGTCGACCCACTCGGAACTGGAATTTGGTGCCGCCTAAACGTGGCGTCTTTGCCGAAGTGAGTGTCAGCAACCAATAGTGTTTTGTGCTGTGGTACATAGACTCCACGCGACGGCAACAAGTAAAGCAATTGGCTTTCGATTTCGACTGGTAAGTGTGCCACTCCGTTGTGCCCTATATTAGCTTCGATACTCGTCAGCCGCGAGCTCCAATTCGGCTTGCATCCTCGCGATGCGATCGCCCAGCGATTCAGTGCTGATCCGTTCTCGAAGTTTATCGACCATCAGTGGAAAGGAAAGCGGTGTGACTTTAGGTGGATCTTTTATCACAATCTCGCCTCGACAAATACGCTCGAGCGCCTTCTGCATCCGCGTGGCTTCGAGCTGAAATTCAAGCACCTCTCGGCGACTTTGCTCCAGCAACAAATTGGTCGGGTCGTATTGACTGAACGCATCGAAAAACAGATTGCTACTTGCCTGAATGTAACTTGAGCTTTTTCGCGTCCCTGGAAACCCCTGCTGAATAAGTCCAGCGATACGGGCGATCTGCCGGAATTGACGTTTCGACATTTCTGTTGAGTTTAAGCTACGAAGGATGTCTTCTTCGAGCTGTTGCGGGTTGAATAAACCGTCATCCCGCGCGGAATCGATCTGAATTGGCGTGGGCGATTGAAGGACAATTCCGTAATCGTTGCAAGCCATCGATAGGGTCGCTTTCTCGCGCTGCGCGATTCGATAAGCAAACAGCGCTGCCAAGCCTTCATGCACCAAACGTCCTTCGAACGGGAACAGAAACACTTGGTAACCATGTCGAGTTTTGATACGTTCAATTAACAATTGGTTGCACCGAGGCAAAATGCTCCAGGCTGACTGTATCTCAAACAATCCCTTGAGCGCCTGCATCTCTCGGCCAATCAATTTACCTTCGGCAGCCTCCTCGATTTTGCGACGCAGCGCTTCGCTCAGCTCACTGGACAGTGGCATGCGCCCACCCGCCCAACGCGGCACTGTATCCGGCGTACCTTTCGCGCGACGTACATACGCTGCGTTGTCTCTTACTCGCACCAGCTCCACTAAGCGGCCCGCGAAGAGAAACTTGTCACCCGGCCTTAGTTTCGAAAGAAACGATTCCTCAGCCGTCCCAAGCGTGCTCCCTTTCAAGTACTTCACTTGCATGGCGGCATCGGAAACAATCGTACCGATGTTCATCCGATGGTTCGAAATGACTTTACGCTGCGTTACCTGATAGAAGCCATCAACGACTTCAACGCGATGGAAATCGGGATAGGCTTTGAGCGAAGCTCCTCCTTGAACGACAAACTCGAGCACCCATTTCCATTCGGCATCGGTAAGGGTTTGATAGCTGACCGCCGTTCTTATCTCGCTCAGCAAATCGGGCGACTTAAATCCGCCGCCAATTGCCAGCGTCACCACATGTTGCACTAGAACATCAAGTGGCTTGGTGATTAAAGGCCTAGATTCAAGATCTCCTTTTGCGATTGCATCCTGGGCGGCCGCCAACTCAATCAACTCGATTGCATTCGTCGGCACAAACGCAAGTTGACTGACCGCGTCCGGCTGATGACCACTTCGCCCCGCTCGCTGTAACAAGCGGGCCGAGCCTTTTGGGCTGCCAACTTGAAAGACTTGATCAACTGCCGTGAAATCGACTCCGAGGTCCAAACTACTGGTGCATACGACAGCTCGCAATTTTCGATTTCGCAGACCTTCTTCCACCCAATGCCTAACGCTTGCATCCAGCGATCCGTGATGCAATGCGATCTGCCCTGCCCAATCAGGTCGTCGACGCAACAACTCTTGATACCAAATCTCCGTTTGCGATCGTGTATTCGTGAACACCAACGCTGATTTGCAGCGCTCGATCAAGTCCACCACGGCTGGCACCATCCGCACGCCGATATGACCGGACCAGGGAAACCGATCGATGGACTCAGGCAGCAATGAACTAAGATTCAATTGTTTCTTTTTATACCCCTGAATGATCTTCGCGCTCGGGGCTGCGACGCGTCCCACCAACACTTCCAACGCTTGGTCCAGATTCCCCAACGTGGCCGATAATCCCCACGTGCGCAAGTTGGGGTTGAGTGTTCGAAGCCGCGTGATCGCTAGCTCGGTCTGGACACCGCGCTTGGTCCCGAGCAACTCGTGCCATTCATCAACGATGACCGCTTTCACTTGCCGGAATTGCTCCAGCATTGTTGCGTGCGTTAACATCAACGACAAACTTTCTGGCGTGGTGATCAAAGCGGTTGGCAAATTCTTGAGTTGCCTCGCTTTGACACTCGCTTTGCTATCACCCGTTCTCGATTCAAGTCGCCAGGGCAATCCAAGCTTCTCGATCGGTTGGCGAAGCGATTTTTCGGTGTCTCCGGCAAGCGCGCGGAGCGGTGTGATCCAGAGGACTCGCAGCGGCGGTGGACGTTTCGCATTCCACTTTGCTCGATCGGGATTCGACTGCAACCATTCCAAAATCGGTCCCAGCCAGGCAGCCAACGTTTTTCCAGTTCCAGTCGCTGAATGAATCAGTCCGCTCGCTCCATCGCGGTAAGCTCGCCAAGCAGATCGCTGAAAACGAAACGGCTTCCAACCGATCGACTCAAAGTAACGATCTAGAGTTTGCGATGGCGTCTCGCCTTCCGCCAGCGATTGAATGGTGAGTTCGCTTGTCTGTTGGTCGATTTTTTTGTTGGTCGTATTATGAATGGTTGGTCACATGCAAGTACGTGGAGTTTCCGGCGCTGAAAGCTCTTTAATTCTCAGGCAACAATTCGAGCAATTCTCGCAACGTGTTCGCATCCTCGGGCTGCTTGTCGTGCCTCCAACGAGCGATGCGTGGGAAACGGGTTGCGATCCCGCTTTTATGACGAGTGCTCCGTTGCAGCCCTTCGAACGCGAGCTCCATCACCAACTTCGGCGTCACACTTCGAACAGGTCCAAAGGCTTCGGTCGTATGCTCGCGCACGAAACGATCGACTTGCCTGATCTCCGCATCGTCGAGCCCACTGTAAGCCTTTGCAAAGGGAACGAGTTTCCCATCGTCCCAC
>JANPLP010000459.1:0-4482 GCA_031426595.1 Planctomycetia bacterium
GTCGCCCCCCCTTTCCTCCAGACATTGAGCGATTCGAAGTAGCTCAGTTCGCAGTTTCAATTTCAAGTCCTGTCAACGATACGTTCCGTACATGCTACATCGGGGAAAACCACGGTTGCTCTCTTAAACAATCGCATCGCTAGTGGTTGAATCGAAACTCGGCACTCGTGAGCAACGCCCAGGTAAGGCTCTCGACCGATTGCTGACGTTCGTCTATTCGCGATGCTAAGAATTCACCACAGTGACTCAATTCATCCTCATCCGGAGCACGCCCCAAAGTTAATTTGAACAAGCGTTCTACCAACTGATCCGGTTCTTCAATCTGCAAAACCTCCTGGATTGTTTTTGAGTTCTTCGCCGACACCATTTCGCGAATGGGTTCGCTGTTGGTCAACCACAATCCTTGCGACACGTTTGCCAGGGACTCTTCGGTGAGCACATCAGGAAACAAGTTCGCAAATTGCTCCCGCCTCGGCGCGGAATTCCAAGTAGCCGGGTCGGTGACGTCGAGCGCTACTTGAAAGGATCGATAAAGCGATTCAGCAGTCAAAGGTTTGGCCAACGCAGCAGCGAACCATTTCGGGTCGCTCCCCGCCTGCGCATGGGAATCGAGCTGATATGCCCGACTCAGCGCCAGATGCCGAATCAAACGCCGCACGTCATACTTCGAATGCTCAAAATCGCGAGCCAGCCAATCGAGCAAGCCTGGGTGGCTGGCTGGATGAAACGAATCGAGCGCATCGACTGGATGCACCAAGCCGCGACCAAACATCCAACCCCACATGCGATTGACCATCGCTTCGGCAACCAAGGGATTGCCTTCAAGCACTTGATCGACGAATTGCTGTCGCCTGGAGAACTTGGGAACTTTCGGTTCGCCCTCGAGTGGCGGCAAATACAGTTCATCGCGATCTTCTTCTTTCGATTCTTTACCGGGACGAGCCTCTTCGATCGTTTTCGCTCGCAGATACACCAGCTTATTCTCAGCCGATTTTCCGCCGACATTCGTGAACTCAGAAAACCCACCGATCGCCGACTCTGCGATCCGCGGACCGTTCGGCGAGTCGACATTCTTACTGCGATTGAAGAATGCTACCAAGCCCCAGTAATGCTTCTGCTCGATCTCGGAAGCTAGTGGATGGTCATGGCATTGCGCGCAGTCGATCCGCACACCAAAAAAGTCTTTCGAGACCGCTTCCGCGATATCCTGGTGCTTGTCATTTCGCGCATAGAGATACCACACCGCACCCTGATCTTCCGACCGCTGTGGCCGAGCGAGCAGAACTTCACGAGCCACATCGTTCCACGGTCGGTTGTTTTTTATCGATGTTGTTAAGAACTGCATCCAACTCGATCTGTCGCCCGAACCTTTTCGCCCACCCGACTTGCGTCCCATCAAGATCGCGTTGAACACTTCCGCTAAGTGCTGAGCATGTTCCTCGGTCGATAACAATGAATCGACCAGGTGCTCACGTTTGCGGCTGTCGGAGTTGCTGACAAATTGGTTTAACTCGGACTCGCGGGGAATGCGGCCCACCAAGTCGAGATAGACGCGCCGCGCGAACACACTATCATCGGCCACCATCGAAGGCTTAACGTCGTTCGCTTGCCAACTCGCCTCCAGCGCGAGATCGATCACTTGCGAAGGATTCAAGCCCAGTGGCAAGCTGCTGATCGCGTCACTGCCTCTCTCTGGTGCAACGGGTTGTTCAAGTGGATTGGATTGCGTACTTTCAGTCGCTTTCCAGTTTGCCGCGAGTACATCGGCTGGTAGCTTTTCGCGATTGAAGTTCTCAAGCCAAGTTGCGAGTTGGGTGATCTCTTCGTCGCTTAGCTGACCTTCCGGCGGCATGTGCTTTTTTGCTTTGGGGTCAAGCACTTCGAGCAACAAACTTGCGGCGGGGCGATTTGGGTCCACCGCCGATCCGCTCAGGCCGCCGCGCAGTAGGTCAGCCACTTGCTCGAGTTCCAACTTGCCAGAATGTTCTTTCGCGCTGTGGCATTCGAAACAGTGCTTATTCAAAAGCGGTCGAACGGAACTGTCCCAGGCTTGATTAATCTGCTCGATCACCTGCCGTGCTTTGCTAGCTTGGTCGTCGCTGTCAGCTCCTGTGCCTGTCGAAGCGGCGATTATGGGTGCTTGCGGTTCTTGGGCCTGCACACTCCCAAAGCTCATAAATATGGCTGCTACCACGGGCAGAAAAATAGTGACTGATCGAGCGATCAAGGCTCGAGCAAACCCGACTGGAGCAATATGCGCGGCTTTGGGCCCGAAGTTTTTCATGCCCGGAGCTGGACTGTCTGCGGAGGTTCGGTTCACTGAATTTTCGGTGCAAGGGGCACCGAGTCGGAACTGGGGCGAACGAGTGGAATCGAAAGGCATAGCGAGCGTTCGTATCGGGGGAAGATTTCGGTAGGAACGAAAGGCAGGTAGGCGGCATTCCAGTATAGCTGGAAGCCGCGGCTTTGGCTTCTGTTGCAGCTAGCTAATGTTAACTTAGCGAAGCTCTGCCGAGTAAAAAAATTAAATTAAACTTCCTGTACCCCTGTGCCGATGAATGGTGTGTCGGGCAAGCTGCCTGCGTTGGAAACGCTGTCGGCTTGTTCGAGTGAAGGAAATTGTCGACTTCTACAACAAAATTGGTTGTTGGAGTCAAAGGATGTCGCAACGAGGAGGCTAGCAAATGGCCCGAGCATACTCTGGCGTGCTTGGGGCAGTGGCTATGTGCTTCGCTATTTTGCGTGGACTAGTTGTTGGTACTTTAGCTGACGAGATTTTGGTACAGGCTCTGGTGGTTTTCGCCGCGTTCTCCGCACTAGGCTTTTGCATCGGCTGGATAGCCGACCAAACTGTGTGCGATTCCGTTGAAAATCGTTTCCGAAGTGAAATGGCTCGCTTAACTGCCGCCGCCGATAGCCCTCCAGAGTCCCCTTCGGAATAAACCGAACAAGTTGGCATGGCCTTCAAGAAAAGTTCTCGCTAAAACTCGCGGCGACTGAATAATCCTGCACAGCAGCGATCGGTGGCTCGATCGACGCAGTGTAGCCTACGCAGTTCATTGCAACTTGAGTTAGGCGCAATTTACCTTCGGACAACTAGCGCCGCTACTGCCAGGAAAATCATGGAGGATTGGATGGCAACGTCGATCGCGCCCGAATTAGATATTCAAGAAGTTTGGAAACGCTACAAACTTGAACCAGATAACATTGATCTACGCAACCGTCTGATCGAACAGTACATGCCGCTCGTGCGTTACAACGGCGACCGCATTTGGCAACGCTTGCCAGATGGTGTCGAGTTGGACGACTTGATCAGTGCAGGTATCTTCGGCTTGATGGATGCCATTGATGCTTTTGATACTGGTCGCGGTGTGAAGTTCGAGACCTATTGCGTTCCACGTATTCGTGGTGCCATGCTCGACGAACTGCGCACAATGGATTGGGTTCCTCGCTTGGTTCGTAGCAAAGCCAGCAAGCTAGGCGAAGCTAAGAAGACACTCGAAACCAAGTACGGCCGCGCTCCAACCGAACGCGAACTGTCCGAGCACATGCAGATTCCAGCCGCTGAGCTGGACAAGATGCTGATGGAAGCCAGCGCGGTGAACCTCGTCAGCCTCAATAAGAAGTGGTACGAGACCGACAGCTACAAAGACGTTCGCGAAATCGACGTCCTTGAAGATAAGAAGGGTGAAGACCCAACACGCCGCGTTCAGAAAAGCGACCTGATGCGATTGGTCACTAAAGGCCTCAATCGCAACGAACGCTTGATCATCATTCTTTATTACTATGAAGAACTGACGATGAAAGAAATCGGCGCGACCTTGGATCTCAGCGAAAGCCGCGTGAGCCAGATGCACTCCAGCATCGTAGCTCGTCTGCAAGAACAACTTGGCCGCCGCCGCCCAGAGTTCGGAACCTAATCAAAGTTCCTTAACTTTAAAAACAGCTTAGGGACGCTCACGAGCGTCCCTTTTTTCGTTGGCCTGCAGATTAACAACCGGTATCTCGCCGTTTCGTCCGCGCAGGATCTACACTGGCGATTTACGTAAACCGCGTCACCAGCGGAGGATTTGGCCTTCAGCAGGGAGAATCGACTATAATCGAAGCTCCCGCCTTGATCGTTGGCTCGCCAACCTGCTGCGCCACCTCACCCTAGCCTCCCTGCGCGCTATGAAATCCACACTGGTCTTATCGTCCGCCTATTTTCTGTACCTCTCGTCCGTGACTGTATTCGTGCTTGGTCAATGCGCGAGCGCGGGCGACATCGGTTCTCTCTACCGCCAATCTGTCGCCCCAATCTTGGCCGAGAAGTGCGTGCATTGCCACGGTCCCGACGAAGCGAACCGCGAAGGGGACTTGAGACTCGATATCGATACGAACGACTTGGCGCAACGAACAACTCTGCAGCGCAGTCTGATTGAGCGCATCACTTCAACCGATCCTGAAGTGAAGATGCCTCCACCTGCCACCGGCAAGACGCTG
>JANPLP010000460.1:0-2907 GCA_031426595.1 Planctomycetia bacterium
GCGCAAAATCCCGGGGGATTGGGGGCTGGCCCCCATCAAAGAAAACCAGCTTTAGACCACCTCATTACTAAGCTAATCGCTAACACCGTTTTCACAACTTACGCTGAACCAATACAGTTCCTTCCTCGAATCCAGCGGGGGTGACAGATCTGAAGGCCGAGCTCAAAGCGGAATTGAAGCAAGATGCCAGCTCAGTAAATCAAGCTACAGGTAATCTTGACGAGTTTCAGCTTAGTCACCAGCGGATGCTCAAGACTCTTGAAGCGGTCGACAAACAGGCTCAAGAGACGCATCCATTCCTTGGGCTTCGTCCCCTAAAGATGGCTGAGTTGGCAGTTAAAAACATGAGTGAGAAAATCCCCGCATGGGACCGCAGTGTTATGTACGGGATGTATGGGCAGGAATTGCTGCGAGCTGGGCGTACAAAAGAGGGTGTTGCACAGATTAAATCCTCTGTGGAGCTCATGGAGTCACTCGGCGACAGTATCGCCCAGGACGTGCAGCAACAAGTTTACTATCTATTAGCCGTTGCCTATTTGAGAGATGCGGAAACCGTGAATTGCGTTCACTGTATCAATGGTGAACGCTGTTTGTTTCCGGTATCAGGCGATGGAGTCCATGGCGACAGGTCGAGTAGTCGCAATGCGGCGTTGTATTTTCAGAAAGCCTTAGAGCTAAATCCGCAAGACCTAAAAGCCAAGTGGCTGTTGAACGTCGCTTACATGACGCTTGGGGAGTATCCAGCGGGAGTGCCGACTGAGTATTCAATCGACCCAGCAGTGTTTCAAAGCGAGCCCTCGCCCGTGGGTGAGTTCGTCAATGTTGCGAACGAATTGAAACTTAATGTCAAAGGATGTGCTGGAAGTGTGATTGTCGATGATTTCGATGGCGACTTGGATGTCGATGTCATCTTTTCATCCTGGGAAACTAACGCACCGTTGGTTTACTTCGCGAACAATGGCGACGGCACATTCACGGAGCGATCCAAGGCAGCCAACTTCGCGGGAATCAATGGCGGACTGAACTTGATACAAGCCGACTATGACAACGACGGTGATTTGGATGTCTTGGTGTTACGTGGAGCTTGGCTAGAAAAACACGGTCAGCATCCGAAGTCACTGCTGCGCAACGATGGCAAAGCAGTGTTCACCGACGTTACCTACGCAGTTGGGCTAGGCGAAGCACTCTACCCAACGCAGACTGCTAGTTGGGCGGATTACGATCACGATGGTGATCTGGACTTGTACATCGGGAACGAGGCGTATCCCTGTCATTTGTTTAAAAATGAGGGTGGCAAGTTTACCGACGTCGCAAACGAGGCAGGTGTGCTCAATGGAGGTCCTACTAAGGCTGTGGCTTGGGGTGATTATGACAACGACGGTTGGCCCGACTTGTATGTGTCGAATTTGGGCGATGCCAACTTGATGTATCGCAACCGTGGCGATGGAACGTTTGAGAATGTGGCTAAAGAACTTGGCGTTGAGGGACCATACTTTAGTTTTCCGATTTGGTTCTGGGATGCCAATAACGATGGGCGATTGGATTTGTATGTGTCGAGTTACAAGCCCGGCATCGAGCATGTGGCCGGTGATTACCTTGGTCAGCCCGATAGCGACGAAGCGGATGCGTTTTACTTTGGGACAGCAGATGGAAAGTTCGAAGATCGTCGCGAGGCAGTCGGCTTCACGCGAGTGACACAACCGATGGGGGTCAACACAGGCGATATTGATAACGATGGCTTTCTCGATTTCTATATTGGTACCGGCTATGTGGACTACGAAGGACTGATGCCCAATCTACTCTTTCACAATCAAAGGGGTGAAAGATTTGCTGATATCACTTTCTCAGCGAGAGTGGGCCATTTGCAAAAGGGGCACGGCATTTCGCTGGCTGACTTTGATACCGATGGTGACTTGGATATGTTTGCAGTCATGGGAGGTTGGTTTTCGGGGGACGCGTTCGCTCGTGCAGTCTTCAAAAATCCCGGAACGAAGAACAACTGGTTGTATGTCAGGTTGAAAGGCCTGAGCTCGAACCGATACGGCGTGGGCTGTCGCTTGAAGGCGAGCGTCACGGACACGCAGGGGCGCACTCGGGTCATTTATCGTTGGCTGGATTCGGGGGGCAGTTTTGGTGCGAATCCGTTGCGAGCCCACCTTGGTTTGGGTGACAGCGCCCAAGTGGACGAACTGGAGATTTTTTGGCCGAAAACGGGGAAGTCGCAGACTCTGCGCGCGATCGCAGCGAACCAGTTCATTGAAGTTGTTGAAGAAAGCGACTCTTTTCGAACGCTTAAATACAGGAGCGAGTGACGAACGGCCGCTGCATACAACTTTGTCACCGCTTTTCGCAGCTTGCCATTTCGCGACAATAGCTTGCAGATTTGTTCGAAAGTACGTTTAAAGCAGCGGCAATGATGGTTCAAAATGCGGAATTGAAAATTGCACGGATCGACGCGAGGAGCGGCGATTTTTCGGAGCAACTAGGCGACTTGCGACAGCGCTTAAGTCCGTCGGGCAACGTAGTTAGCCCACGTGGACGCGAACTGACGCTGAAGGTATTTGGCGAGGCGCTTCCGCCGTCTGCGGTGGTTGAGCGAATTTGCCAAGCGGTTCGAAGTGAAGGTGTCGCTGCGCTGGTGCGTTACTCGCAGCAGCTCGATGGGGCAGAATTGAATGCGGCTCAATTGCGTTTGCCCGAGGAGCGACTGCGTGAAGCACATGCTAGCGCGTCTCCCGAGTTTTTAAAGTGCATCGGGCGCATTCGCCAAAACATCTCCGAGTTTCAAAGGTCGATTTTGCATTCGAGCGTATCGACGCAGCCTCGTCCCGGTGTGCGATTGGACCAGCGTTACGTACCGCTGAAGCGAATCGGTGTTTGTGTTCCAGGTGGCGCTGCGGCTTATCC
>JANPLP010000461.1:0-7347 GCA_031426595.1 Planctomycetia bacterium
GCTGGCTACAAAGGCTACGTGATCAAGGAATACTTCGCCAACTATTTCTTACACATGTCCGACGTCACGTTCGACATGCATCGCAATACCATGGAAGTGCACCAGCGGAAAGCAGAACCATGGAGAGTCACCGTCGTCGACACCGGTGACGAAACCATGACCGGCGGACGTCTCGCACGAGTTAGACCGTACTTGAATGACGAGACATTCTGTTTCACTTATGGGGACGGAGTCGCTGACATCAACATTCGGGAAACGATAGACTTCCATCAGCGATCGGGCAAACTCGCAACGTTGACCGCCGTCCAACCGCCTGGCCGATACGGAGCATTAACGTTCGATCCACAGTCGATGGACAATGTGGTTGCCTTCCAAGAAAAACCGGAGGGAGACGGCTCATGGATTAACGGCGGCTTTTTTGTACTTGAGCCCAAAGCGGTTGACTTTGTAACCGATGGCGACAAGACAGTCTGGGAACGCGAACCCCTCATGAAACTTGCCAGCGAAAATCAGCTCAATGCATACCGCCATCGAGGCTTTTGGCGGCCGATGGACACCCTTCGCGACAAATTAGAACTAGAAAACCAATGGGCCACCGGCCACGCCCCTTGGAAGATGTGGTAAGAGAGAGAAGCTAGAAACTAGAAACTAGAAACTAGCCCTTAAAATCTAGCACCTAGCCCCTAGAATCTAGCCCCTTAAAAAAATGTTCTCCTCATTCCATAATCGCCCCGTCTTCGTCACCGGTCACACCGGTTTCAAAGGGAGTTGGCTAACCCAGTGGCTGATCAAGCTTGGCGCAAAAGTCTCCGGTTACGCACTCACACCGGAACCGCACGAACGTCTTTTTGATCAGCTCAAATTATCGCCTCAAATGGTCTCTGACCTACGCGGTGATGTCCGCGATCATGGAGAACTATGCAAAGCAATCGAGGCAGCCCAACCCGACTTTGTATTCCATCTTGCCGCACAGCCGCTGGTTCGAAAATCGTTCGATATCCCGGTCGAAACGTTTGCCACCAACGTCATGGGGACAGTCAATCTGCTTGACGCGGTGCGAATGCTCGAGAAACGTTGTTCCGTCGTCATCGTGACCACGGACAAGTGCTACGAGAATCGCGAGTGGCTCCATTCGTATCGCGAGGAGGACGCGATGGGTGGTTACGATCCTTACAGCGCTTCGAAAGGCTGTGCCGAGTTGGTGACGGCCGCTTTTCGACGTTCCTATTTCACTGCAGCGTCACCGATCGCGATCGCCTCCGCGCGAGCGGGCAATGTCATTGGCGGAGGTGATTGGGCCATCGACCGAATTGTGCCCGACATCTTCAGAGCCTTGTTTAAAAAACAATCGATCCCGGTTCGAAACCGCAATGCAACGCGACCATGGCAACACGTCCTCGAGCCATTGTCCGGTTACTTGTGGTTAGGAGCCAGTTTGGACGATGAACAAGCGTCCGGCTTTAGTCGCAAAGATCTTGCGTCGGGCTTTAACTTTGGCCCCTCCCTCGCGAGCAACCGCACCGTGTTAGAAGTCGTACAAAGCGTGCTGGCCCATGTAGAGGGAACATGGGAAGATCGAAGCGATCCGAATGCCCCGCACGAAGCGACCAAATTAAACCTGGCAATAGACAAAGCGTTTCACATGCTGGGTTGGACACCTACTTGGGATTTCGAAGAAACGATCAAGCAAACGGTCGCTTGGTACACCGCAGCAGACAACGGTGAAGACGTAGCTCAACTCACCTCTAACCAAATCGACCACTACGCCAAACAATTCTTCAGCCGACTTCAAACCAAGTAGGTCGCACCTGCCGGGTGCGACTCCCCCCAACCAACCCCCCCATCTAACCACCCAATCACCCTCACAATTCCCCCAAGCCCGTTCCCGTCAATTCCATGCCAACACCTCCGCTCAACTTCACCGACGAAGAGCTCCGCACCGAGATCCTCCGCCTGACGGGCGAATACTCGCGTCGCAAGCATCAACAAAACCGCCCCGGCAACGCGGCAGACGGACCCAAATTCATCCCCGGCGAAACGCCGATTCCGTACGCGGGCCGCGTCTTCGACGAAAACGAAGTCAAAGCAGCCGTCTCAAGCACCCTCGACTTCTGGCTCACCTTGGGCCCAGAAGGCGAAAAATTCGAACGTTCGTTGGCCGAGTTCTTAGACGTCCGCAAATCGCTAGTCGTCAACTCAGGTTCCAGCGCCAATCTAGTTGCATTGTCAGCCCTGACCAGCCACAAACTGCCCAAAGAAAAACGCCTGACACCGGGCGACGAAGTCATCACGGTAGCAGCCGGATTTCCGACAACGATTGCACCGATTTTCCAATGCGGACTGACAGGCGTCTTCATCGACGCAGATCCGATCACGGGCAACGCACGCGTCGAGCAACTTGAGGATGCGTATGTCCAAGGCAAAACCAAAGCGGTCATGTTGGCCCATGCCCTTGGTAATCCATTCGACCTCAAGACGACTCTAGAATTTTGCAAAGATCACGACCTCTGGCTCATCGAGGACAACTGCGACGCGCTCGGTTGCACGTACACTTTAGGCCGCGAATGGAACACGCTGATTCCAACAGGGGCACCGAGCAATCCGGACGGCTCCCTCACCAAGTATACAGGTAGCTGGGGCGACCTCTCTACCCAAAGCTTCTACCCCCCTCACCACTTAACCATGGGCGAGGGTGGTGCAGTAAACATCATCAAACAAGCGGCCTTAAAGGTTCTAGTAGAGAGCTTCCGCGACTGGGGTCGAGACTGCTGGTGCCCATCAGGCAAAGACAATACCTGCAATAAACGTTTCGCGTGGCAGCTAGGCGAACTCCCGGAAGGCTACGATCACAAATACATTTACAGCCATATTGGTTACAACCTCAAGCCGCTCGATCCTCAAGCCGCCATCGGTTCCGAACAACTAAAAAAGCTACCGGATTTCATTGAAGCCAGAAAGCAAAATTGGCGGACACTCCGTAAAGGACTCGCAGATCTAGAAGAGTACATCGAGTTTGCATTACCGACACACGCAACAGGTTGGAACAGCGATGGGTCATTCACCTGGGACTCGACAGGATGTCGTACTGAGTGTTCTTGGTTTGGATTCAAGATGTCGGTGAAAGAGTCCGCGCCCTTTACTCGAACGGACCTAGCAAAATTCTTGGACGAAAAGAAAATCGGCAATCGGATGTTGTTCGGTGGCAATTTGCTGCGTCAACCGGCATTCGTTCAATTACGACACGACGCCCCGAATTCAATTCGAACCGTGGGCGACATGACCGGAGCAGATGAAATCATGAATCGAACGATCTTTACTGGGACTTATCCGGGGCTGACGCAAGATATGCTTAAGTACATTATTCAGAGCATTCAAATGTTTGCCGGAAATGCGAAAACGAGTAGACCACAATACGTGTAGATGTGATTCGAATCGTATTTAATTCCAGAATCAATTTTAGTCAGAGAAATTTTCCATGAAATTGTTTTTGACGGGGGGTACGGGCTTCATCGGGTCGCACTTCATTAACCAAGCCCATTCAGCCGGACATGAGATTTTAGCACTAAGAAAATTACCTACTTCAGTTCCTCGCATTGCATTAGAGCGAGATCCTATTTGGCTGGATTCCACTTATAGCGATGTAAACAAATATCAGATGTCTGGCTGCGATGCAGTAATTCATCTTGCCGCCCACTCCGTTGCCTTTCCCAATGACACCTTAGAATCATGTCTGCATTGGAACGTTATTGCTCCACTTAGCTTGTTTCGAACTGCAATTTCCGCTGGCGTTGATCGGTTTATTGTTGCTGGCAGCTGCTTCGAATACGGTTTATCGGGAGATCGCTATGAATATATCCCCGTAGACGCGCCGCTGCTTCCAACGCACAGCTATTCGGCGTCAAAGGCCGCCGCGTCAATTGCCTTCTCACAACTAGCAATTCAATTTCAATTACGGTTGTCTATTCATCGCATTTTCCAAGTCTACGGAGAAGGAGAATCTGAAAACCGATTTTGGCCCTCGCTTCGCGTCGCTGCCCAATCTGGTTTGGACTTCGCAATGACATCAGGCGAACAAGTGCGTGATTTTGTCACGGTAGAAATGGTCGCAAAGAAACTACTCGACGCAATGCAGTTAAGTAACATTAAAAAGGGCACACCGCTTATTCAGAATATCGGAAGTGGAAATGCTAAGTCTCTTCTCGACTTTGCTAAAGAAAACTGGAATGCATTCGGGGCAACGGGCAAACTAATAGTTGGAGGGCTCCCTCAAAGATTTGGTGAAGTTTTGCGCTATGTCCCCGCTTTATGACGCGTAGCTCACCTCAAGTGATATAGCGATGTCATTCCATTTCCAAAATATTGTAGCTTTACTAAAATTCGTAACTTCTCGAACATAAATTGTAAAAAAAGCCAAGACTTTTTTGTAAGATCGATGCCTTAAAAACGACCATCAATGTCAAAAGCAACAAAGCCTTCTATATCTATCGGTATACCCGTCTTCAATCAGTCAGCAACAATTGCAGATGCGATAGTATCAGCAATCAATCAATCCACTGGTTTGCATGAAGTGGTTGTAAGCGATAATCACTCTACCGATGGAACCCTCGAAATCATACGATCTTTTGGAGATAAAATCCGACTTGTTCAGCCTCGGCATCACCTGTCCATGGCAGACAATTGGAACTTTTGCGCGAGGTCGACGACTGGTACATGGTTTGGACTTTGTTCTGGCGATGATCGAATCTCGTCGGAATACATAGCAACCTTTCAGAATGCTATTGCAAACCAGCAGGTCGGCTTTGCAATGGGAGGTTGGCTAAATCGGAATGAAGTATCCCGAAGAGCAGAACCAAGATACTTGTTGTCAATGAAAACGATTACCAAACCCATGGATGCAGCAAAAATGCTTTTGACCGGCCCTAAAGCGTCCTTTGCTTCCTTTTGCGTTAGACGAGATTGCTTCGAAAAAGTTGGCGGATACGATAATAGCTTCCAATTAATACAAGACTGGATACTCCAATTCGACTTAGCGGTAAGTGGCGTTTCCTTCCTTCGCATTAACAAAATTGTGGCAGAATATCGAATTGCTCATCGCCCATTGATCGATAGGCAGCGGCAGCAACTCTATGTACGGGATTTGTTGCACTTCTTGGAAAGTAAGATCTGGGAAGCGAATTCTGTGGGTGTTGACAACTATCACATTGATGTATCAAGTCGATACTGCTTTAATCGGATCTTGTACTATTCACCACCAGAAAATTATTCTACAGACGATTTTAATCGTCTACAAGAGCTGTCCATTCGTCTAGACTGCGAAAAACTCTATGCAATTTGGTTGTCTGGCGATTTGAAAAAAGAAGCTCAACCCCGTTCCAGCATATTTCGATCCGTTATCCGCAAAGCGATGACTTTAGCTTTGCAATTTAAAAATATTTCCTTTTTTAAGAATATCGGATGAAGACAGTGCGACTTATGTTTATAAGTGTGCAAAACTTTCCGTGTCACAATATAGAGTATTGTTCAAAAGCTAAGCGATTGAGCAATCGAAAATTCAATCGACGTACTGCGGATCCGCAATGCATTTAGTAATCAGGAGTCGCCAGGCGGTCCGTTCGCATACTCAAAGGTAAGCTACTGGTTTTTTTGCGATGTAGTACCATATCGGCGGTCCAGGAGCCAAAACCCTTTTGAATAGTATGATCCCACAAAAGCCGGCAAGCTCTAAAAGTTGAAAATAGCCCTGTTCTTTATGGAATGAAACTATGCAGAGGAAAACTACGACAGCAATCGAGCTGCCATCGTTATTATGTCAAATGATATAATGAACCTGAAAAGCTCATTGCTATATAATGCTATTGCAGGGGTATTTGTAAAGGCAGGCGCTACAATCACAAGACTGCTGATGGTGCCATTGTTTCTGCATTTTCTTGGAGTTGAAGGATACGGCAATTGGATTGTGCTCAGTTCTTTGCTTTCTTGGCTTTCAATTGCGAATGTCGGCCTTGGTAGCGTTGGTACCAACGAGATGTCCATGGCGATGGCACGTGGCGATACCGTTCAGGCGCAAACAGCCTTTTCGTCCGCAATATCACTCTTATGGTGTGTTTCTAGATGGTCGTTTCCCGTAATTTTAGTTGTATCATTGTGCTTTCCTTGGCGCGCGTTAATAAATGTGGGCGAAGAACGATCCTTTGAACTCGCGATTGCAGTACTCCTCCTATCAGTTACAGTTTTCCTTTCATTTTTTGCTGGGATATATTCTTCCCGAATTGTGGCTGCCGGCAAAGCACATATATCCATTCAGTTGTCAGGATTGCGTGCATGGCTCGACTTACTTGCGTCAACGATAGCGCTGTACATCAGTCAACGGTTTGATTTACTAGCGTTTGCGCTGACCTGCTCGGGATTAGCACATGTGATGCTCATAGATTATGTAGGAAAGTGCTATGCAGACCATTTAAGATATTCGGAATCGCTAGTCGATAGGCAGATGTCTACCCGGCTACTAAAGCTTGGGCTTGCATTCCAAGCATTCCCACTAGGGAACGCCTTAGTGTTTCAAGGTTCAATTCTAATTGTGCAAGTTATGCTAGGTGCCACAGAGGTAGCGGTGTTCTCAACTGCAAGAACCCTTGTTCGGACCGCCAACCAATCGCTGGAGTTCGTAAATCAAGCAGTCTGGCCAGAGATGGCGCGATTGATAGCCGTGTCAGACCTACGTCGCGCAGCATTACTCCACCGAATCTCCGTGATCGTGTCGATCTCAATTGCGTCCATTGTTCTGTTAGCAATCGGATTATTTGGCGAAAGAGTATTTTTAATCTGGACTGATGGAAAACTTTCGGTGCCGACAAGTCTGCTACTGCTTTCCATGGTTCCTATTCCACTTAATGCACTATGGTATACAAGCAGTGTCGTACATGCTGCGAGCAATCAACATTCGGAGCTTGCGTCGCGATACCTTGCTGCGACAGCTTACGCCTTTGTTTGTTGCATTCCGCTAACATACTTCTTCGGCCTACCCGGAACGGCTTTTGCAACCGTCATAGTTGATTTGCTCTTGATAGGATTCGTTATTAATCGGTCGTTTCTGATTACAAACGACTCTTGGCGTAACTGTGTAGTTAGCATACTCAATAACTCACGACAATTTTCGAGCTTTCTTCGACGTTATCTATAGTCCCGGCAATCTTGCGCTACGGCTTGGAGATAGCACGTATAATATTATGCGTTGCTATGAGAGTGTGCGATTGGATAGTTTTGTATTTGAGTAATGTCCGCGCGATCGCGTTTTGTAATTTTGCGTTTTCTTCTAGTTGAGGCAATCCATGAGCAGTTACTTTAAAA
>JANPLP010000462.1:0-9161 GCA_031426595.1 Planctomycetia bacterium
AATACCTCGAGCGTCACCGGACTTCTGATCACATTGACACTCTTAACCTCGCTGGTTGCAGTCAATGCTTGCCCCGCGTAAGTCGTTGTCGCCAATATTTGCAGCGAAGCATTTGGTGCCGCGAAGTCTAAGCTCGGCACCAACTCGAGGATGGCGGATTTTTGGTCAGCCGCCACATCGATCGCCGGACCTCCCCAGCCCGCGGGAAGATTCTGCCACGCCAGCTTGATCGGCTGCGGCTGAGCTCGAGCATCCCATTCCAGATCCACTTGCACCCGCTGGGGCTTACCAACCACCAAAGCCCCCTGCGGCGTGATGGTTACTTTTAGCGGATCGATCCAAGTCACGGGAAGCAATTGCGATTGCAGACGACCCCACCCTTTGAACTCCGCATAGCTCAGCAAACTCACCTGCTCCGGTTGCCCCGCCTCCGCGCCTCGCGTCCAGGTCACTGCGTAAACATCCTTCTCGGGCTTCGCTGCCACCGTCCACTTATCCGATTGTCGGTAGGGCAGAACCGTCACGGCATCTTTAAATGCTTCCTGAGTTCGTTTTAATGTAATCGGGGCTGTATGCACTGTTTGGCCACGTGCAAAAGCGAGCGGCGCAGCAGGTTCAAATGCAAAGTAATCGGGCGATGCCGCGACCCCTGCAATTGCCACTGAACCCAACGACCAAGCCGGCGGATAAACCTGCGTTGGACGTTTGACGCGACGCAAGCCAAGATTGCTTACTAATACTTTTACATGGGGTGCATCGACTGCAGTCCCAATCAATCGAAGGCCCGTCAATAGCGGACTCGTCAGTCGATCCGCACTCCAGTCCTTATTCGCGGTCAAATAAATCCGAGCTTCCTTGGCTTTCGCATCGATCCGCGGGTTCAAAATTTCGAGACCCAGTACCGCCGCCTCGAATCCAATGTCAATGGCTCCCTCATATCCCGTTCGTTCTACTTGCAAGTCTACCGCCGCCGCACCTTGTTCCAACTGAATCGCGAACTGCTCTTTCACCTTCGCGTCCGCCTTCAGCCCGACTGCAAAAGTCGGAATAGGTCCAACTTCGATCAAGTAGCCAAACGCTGGACCGCCACGATGCAACAAGTCACTCGCAGTCAATCGATACGCGCCGTCTTCTGGAAATGTAAAGTTAAAACTCCATTCATCCACATCGCTCACCGCGGTCTCCGCGAGCTTAGCACCAGCCGCATTAAACAACTGCATTTGCAACATCGTCGGCAAGCCCACGCTGCGCGTCCGCGATGCGATGCGCACCCCCTGCCCTTTCGAGCCCTTCAGAGAATAACTGTCGACCTCGTTGGCTGCTATTAACTGGCCACTCATACCCACTGGGATAGCCAGCGGTTCAATCGTCGCTGTCGGTACGTCTTTGTGCAATTGAGTTTCAGTTACCTGCGCCTCAGCGCGAATCAGCAACGGAACCCAGGCAGATGATTTTCCATCCGGCAAACGGGCGGCAATATCGATTGATTCGTGAGCGACTGATGCTGGGATCTCGATTTCGCGAGGAGCGACCCGCGCACCGTCTTGTCCGACAAACGCACACAGCACTCGACTCCCTGGCTGCGCAGCCATCGGCATGGTTGCGGAGACGATTGGAAAATCGCCGACTCGCAACCGATAACGACCACCCGCTGCAAAGCGACTATCGAATACCTCGAGTGTGTAACTACCATCCTGCGTGAACTCGTAAGCGAAACGGCAATCGGCGCCACTCTCTCCATCATCCGCCAAGTTCAATGGTTTTCCTGACGCGTCAAGTAAACGAACAACTGGATCCATCGCAGAACCAAGCCGCTGAGCATGCACTTCGAAAGCGATCCGTTGCCCCGCTCGTGCCGTAAAGCGATAAAAATCACTTAGCGGCCCATCGCTCGTTCCATCCACTCCAGTAAGCGTTGACATCTCCTGAGCCTGTTCCCGTTGATGATTTGCGCCGTTATCAGCCAAACTCGGCAAGTCATCCACCAACAGATGGATCGCGTCGGTCGGACCTTGCGCCGTCGCGACGCGCAACCCGACAGAACCCACGCCGACTCCAACAGCAGGAGTCACGTCGAGCGTTGCCTGAGTCGGCTCGACACTCACCACGGTCACTTGAGCCTCGCAACTGGTCCAAACTCGCAGCGGTGCAGTGAACTCAGTACCAGTCAGAATAACTCGCGTCGTTTTGGCGGGTTCAATCGCAAGTGGATTGGCTGTGACCAACGTAGCATCGGCAAACACCAAACAAACAGGTAGTACAGCAAAAATCAAACAGCTCGAACAAAACAGGAACAGTGAACGGAAAAGTCCGCGAGTCAACATTGTTCTGTGCCTAGGAGGGTTGGACGGAGAGTGCAGGACTGCACTGAGGTGGGTTCTGATATCTTACTCGAAAACCGTGGCCAAAAGGGAACTCTTCATCGACGTTCGCCAATGTCAGCATTGCCAACCTGAATTTTAGCTATCGGCTAAACCAACCCTGGGATTGGTTCGCCATGATAGATTTGGTGTGGGCGATCTGCTGCATCCCTCCAAACTGCTGTCGCTGGGATCCCGAGCGCTTGATAGATCGTCGCCGCAAAGTTCTCAGGTTTGACCGGAGTCGCGGCTGGATAAGCACCATGCGCATCCGATTTGCCTACGACGTTTCCACCGCGAACACCACCCCCTGCAAACAGCACTGATTGAACAGCGCCCCAATGATCCCGACCTGGCAGTTTGTAATGCTCAGCCAGCAACGTGATCTTCGGAGTCCTTCCGAATTCTCCCGCCATCACAATTAAAGTTTCCTCCAACTGGCCGCTCGCCTGCAGGTCGTCCAGCAGCGCCGAAAGTGCTCGATCGGTCGGCGGCAGCAACGCATTCTTGAGGTGCGGGAAAGCATTGCCATGCGTGTCCCACGTCTCGTCGTTGCCAAGATTGACTTGCACCAAATTCACACCTGCCGCTACTAAACGCCGCGCCATCAACAGTGACCAACCGAACGCGTTGCGACCATAACGCTCTTGGTCTTGGTCGTCTGCTCGTGTTACATCGAGCGCATGCTGAATCCGCTGCTCTGTCAGCAATGAAATCGCTCCTTGACGCAATCGATCGAACGACTCCGTCTCGGCAAAGTGTGCTAATGCTGTTCGCTGCATCTTTAAGGACTCAAGCAACTGCAGGCGGCCGGCGACTTCTTTCATCCCCAAGCCTTCCGGCAAGCTCAACTGCGGAGCTTGGAAGATTCGCTTGTCAGGCTTGCCACGATCTTGATGATCAAAACCGTATTGCGGATAAGCTCCATACGATGAGTTATGAAACGGCGATGCTTCGACCAGCCATGGGTCGTACTGCGCGCCCATCTCGCCCGCATGCTGACCTGGAATGACACGCCCTGAACTGTGAATCAATCGCTCCGGCAGCACCACTGCGGGCGGCAAGTTGTTGCGACTTTGCAAAGCGCGTCCAACCACTGAAGCGATCGATGGCCGATCAGTACGACTCGACGAACTTGGATTGAAGCCAGTCGGCAACTGCGACTGGCCGGTCAACATGATGTGATGCGCCGCGGAGTGATCATTCGAGCTGTGAGTCAACGAGCGACACAGCGACCAAAGCTGACTCCGCTCGGCCAACATTGGCAAATGCTCGCAGATCTGAAGTCCTGGCGTTCGCGTTGCAATCGGTTTGAACTCGCCACGAATATCTTCGGGCGCGTCGGGCTTCATATCGAAGCTCTCATGCTGAGCCAATCCGCCAGAAAGAAAAATGAAGATGCATGACTTGGCTTTCCCGTGCGGCAGAACTCCGTCCGCCGCCGAAGCTTGCCGGAAACCCGTCAAATGATTCATCCCCAACCCCAGCACACCAATCGCGCCAGCCTGAATTGCTGTTCGGCGAGCCAAGCTGGGATGATTCCATGAATTTGAATTCTGCATAATGGATTGCCGGCGGGAAGGGAATGGCTAGGAAACGCAGAAGACGCGATTGGTGAGACCCCGATTCTACAACGCCCCGCGCCTGAATACTATCGAATCGTTTTCTCACAAGCCTGCAATCACTCAGTCCAGCCGGTATCATGTTTCCACCTCCCAAACCACACTTCTCGACAACTCCACTACAGGGACAGCACCGATGCCATCTGCTTGCCACACTGTTGCTCGTTGCGCCGCCCACTGCGTCACAGCCGCGCTGATCATCGCGGCACTCATCTCCCCCGTATACGCACAAGATGTGGACAGTGCGGAGAAACGCGATATCCCATCGCAAGCGTTCCATATCCTTGCTTGGAACATTGAGTTCGGCGGGAGCGATGTTGCTACTATCAAAGCACAGCTAGATGATTTAGCCCCCTTCGATATTCTTGCGCTCAGCGAAGTGCCCAAGAAATCAGCCAGTGAATTTACCAAGCGGTGGGGCGAGGACTCGTTTATCGTCGGAGAAAAAGGTGGCGAAGCGTCTCTGTTGATCGCTTGGGACAAGTCCAAGTTTGAGAAAGTTCGGGTGCAAGAGCTGACGCGATTTGCGGACCAAGATTTGGCTCCAGGTATCCAAGCAGCTCCTCTGATCGCTCAGTTGCGTCGTCGGCGCAATAACCAAGAATTCCTGGTGGTCATGAATCACCTAGCGCGGGGCAGCGACGAGCTGCGCAGACGCCAAGCTCAATTGCTCGTTGATTGGGCCAAGCAACAAAACCTGCCAGTCATTGCGGTCGGTGGTTACAACTTCGATTACGATATCCCCACCAAAAAAGGGAACGCAGCCTTCGATACGTTTCTTAGTGACGGCACGTGGCAGTGGGTCGACCTCAAACAGCAAGTTGATACGAACTGGGCAGATCGCAATCGCGATGGCAAAGATGACTACCCGAATTCCATGCTCGATTTCGCCTTCGCGTCAGGTCCAGCCAAGCACTGGAAGATACTATCGGAAATTCTCGTTCGCGAAAATGATTTTCCTGACAACGACAAGACGTCTGACCAGCGTCCCATTCGCACGACCGTTTTAAGCTGGTGAGGGTGCAGCGAAGTCCCTCGCGCAGCGAATGCGATTGGGACAAACGCTCTACTCTGCAAGCTGCTGCCAACCGACCACGAATGCTCTCAACGCGTCGGCGGTGCAGCCTCTCTGACGACCGCTCCCTGCGAATCGTGTATCACTAGTATTGCAAAACGTTCTACGGAATCGAGCGCAGAAGTACTCAGCGTCGCGTAGTCAAATTGCCCGCGCAGATCGGTGTAGCCATCCTTATAGAACTTAATGCTGCCATCTCCATTGCGAGCGTAGACTTTGACGTAAGCCTGCTCTAATGGTGTGCGGCCCTGAGCCGATAAGACCTGGATACGACCAAAGGGCTCCACGACTGTCACAGCTAAAGAGTTGGCCGTTACGACCGTGCTCCGCGAGATGCCCCGCGATGTCACTTCAACCAACAAATTGCGATTCTTCAATTTAGCTGGTAACTCAAGCCGCCGCGAACCTGAATCGCGATCCATGACCACCTGTTCGCTGAGATTCGGTTCGATGATGGGCACTGTGTCACCACTGCGTGCGACAAACGGATTGCGGCTAAAGAGCAACTCAATATCCATCAAGTAGTAATTAATCCGGAAATCCGCCAAGTTCCGATACTCGATCGCTAAGTTGCCATCCTGATTCGTCAAATCCAAAGCTGGTGTCTGGGCAGCAGCTTCGGTCTGCTTGGCTTCGCGGCCATCTGTCAACATCTTTTGCTGACGATTCGAGTTTCCATCCAGCGACGTGACGCTGGAGATGTCTTGGCCTGCCTGCAGCGACTTGCGCTGACGCACTTGATCGCCGACTTGTGCGAAAAGATCCTTCCACATCAGAACCGGATATTCCGCGTACTTGCTTGCCAACTGAGCCGACTGATCATACTCGCCTCGATAGAAACCAAGATAGGCATCGAAGTAATCGTACTGCATCTTGGTCGCTAGTTTTTCAGCGTCGACTTTGGCAAACCAGGCAATCGCTTCTTCAATTCGATTCTGTAACAACATGTAATAGCACAACGCCAGCTGCTGATCGTTATCGACCGAGCGTTGATACGCGATTACATCCAACAGACGCTGATACTGTACAAACAAGCGATCGTTAAGGATGACCGTTTTTGAACCCAGTCGATGTATACGAGCCACGACGAGCGGTTTGTAATCCAAATGCTGGTACCTCATCTGCTCACGGGGATCGACTTTCACCAGTGGGCTAACGATCGCAGTTCCGAGCTGCGCAACGAAGTCAGAACGATTGTGCAGCAACTGTTGGATCTGCTGAGGAACATTGTGGCGCACTGCATAAGCCCAAAGCGTAGGCACAAACTTATTGTTGGCTGCCAGCATGGACACAACTTGTTCGAAAAAGGCTTTGTCCTGCATGCGGTAAGCAATGCGATCGAGATCAATCTTCTCTAGATTTGCCTTCTTCAAGAACTCGATCACTTGCGCTGCAGTGCCCCAGTCGGCAATGTAGCTCCAAGTGGTTTCGTCGACGGATTCAGGTTTTGCCAACACTCGCTGCGTTGTTGAATCCGTTGCGACAACATGCTTGCCTTCGCTACTGATTTGCGATCCGTAGTGTTCGAAGTCGCCCTCTCGGGGGAAATAAAACTCGTATTGAACTTGAGCGGTGCTATAAGGTGCTAAATCGAGCGCGGTACTACGAGTGACTTTGGCGGACGTAAGCGGCAACGCACCAGCGGGGATTTGCGTCAGCACTTGAACCAGTCGCTTAGTGTTAGTCCGATTAGTGATCACCACGTTAGCACGGTAAGGAACCCATCGCAGCAATGTCCCCTTCAAAGGGCGGTTGGCGTCTTCGCTAGTGTTGGGCTGTGCGAGATAAATATCTTGCCCCACTAGGACGCTCTCTTTCTCACCACCCTCCCCTCCCCTTTCGATACTTTCAACATAGGCGATCGTGGCTTGCTTTGCATTCAGGACCAGTTGGTCGTTATCAATCGTCACTTCGGGAGCCTCGCCCGCCAACGGCAAGTCGATAACGGCTAGCGCACATAGTGCTTCGTTAATGTGACTGGTCGGTAGGTCAAGCGACGCGGGTAAGAAATCGCCTTTATCAGCGTGCTCAAGGTACTCGCGCCAGAATTGACCAGGCGGGATCAGTGCGTTGGATTGGTTCTGCAGTTGAACTTTGTAGTACTGAGTCTCAGCCCACTCGCGAGTTTGATCTAACGTCGAGAACATTAATTGCTTACCCAACATGACTCGATCCCGGCTAAAATCCTCAACAATCGCTTCACTCAGCTGCTGCTTGTCTGAACCGCGATTTAGCCTGAGGCTGCGTTTGCGACCTGCCGATCGACTCTCTTCACTCTCCGCGGCACCTCCCCTGGGTGCTTCAAAGAACACGTCAGCATCACCCAAGCCACCCATGCTGATGCCGCCACCCATGCCACCGGTAAGACCATTGGTTCCGAACTCAGAACGACTTAAGCTCTCCCTTTCGGACATCATTCTGCTAAGTTTGTCGGCTGAATCGAGCGCCATGCCTCGCAGCGCAACTTCAAAACGTTGGGAACGCCATTGAGGATCGAGCGGATTTGCTGCGACGGCATCGCCCAGCCAACGCGAGGTCCCCTCTCTCCGAGAAGCAAGACTCTTAGCTAGCAGGATGCGTTCCAGTGTGTTCAGTCGTTGCACTCTCCATAGCTGGTCGTACGCTTCAAGCGAATCGCCGAGCAGCCAAGAGTCAACCAATTGCTTATCAAGCTTCTGCGCGATCAATGGTTTGACCACGCTATCGAAGAATTGACGATCCTTGTGATACAGGAAGAAGTTCAATTCGTGACACGCCATCTCGTTGTAGTGCGTTCGTTTTTCGGCGTCAGACAGTTGATGCCACTGCGCGATAAAGCTGAACTTGCTCCACTCGGAATTCAATAGCAACGTTCCATACAAACGATACACATCTGCGATCGAAGTATAAGTCTGAACTCGTCGCGTGCGAGGATCGCCAAAATTCCGCTTTTCATTCGCAGGCAGGATCTCAACGCGCTGTGTTTGTGCCAAACGGGAATCGCGAGCGAAGGCTGACTTCAAACGCTGATCGCGCACCTGCAATTCAGTTTCCGGTAGAACGATCTCCCTTGAGTCTGATGCAGTCGCATGAATCGCTATCACTGTGATACTACTAAATCCCTTTAGTTTGGCGATCGGAACGCTGACCCTCCCATCTACGATTTCGTAGTTGACGGCCATAGCAGTCGGCGTTCCTAAAAAATCGTAGCTCTTCCAATCCGGCCTCACACCCGCTTGCTCACCCTCGCCGGCGCCCACCTTGCCCGTTGCTGGTGAACCTGGCGCAGCCATCGCAGGCATCGGATCGCCGGCAGCCGCGCTCTGGTCAGAATTCTGTGTCTTTGAAACTTCCCATGGATGAACCAGCAACGTCGGCTGCGCGAGCATATTGCCCGGGAACTTGGCAATCCCCTGCCGTTCAAGAATGTAACTGTACTCTTCGTCCAATCGCAGAGAATCGACATACAGACTCATCGTGGGTGTTCGAAGTTGCTGCATCAACGGTGGCGAAGGCAATTCAACTTGTCGACCACTCGACGACTCCGGGTAAAGTGGATGAGCCAACACGTGCAGCCGAGCCGACTTGTCAGCGCCGCTAATCTCGATCACCAAGTTATCGTTCTCAACTTTGGTGTTTCGAATTGCGATCGGCACTTGGTGAGCAGTTTGAAGAATGCGATGCTTCCCGGCCAGAATCGATTCGCCCTCCTTCGCATCGGCAACGATGATTCGGACACGTTGCCCTGCTTCATGATCGGTCAACAAGTAATCGCCAGCCGTCAAGCCAGCGATCTCGAGCACTCCGCGGTTGACTTTCATTTTGTCGGCGTGTGTCGAATGCGGTATCGCGCGCCGGATATCGGTCAGCGAAAATTGCAGAGCATCCGCAGACTCTTTGCCGAGCGGCAGGTCCACCTGCGAACCCGCTGCAGCGTGCACCACAGACGGCCAATTGCGGTGGAAACGATGCAGCGGGAACTGGGCCGGTTGCATGCCTTGAGCGCTCACCGAAACGCTGTTGACGTTCGCTAATTCACCCAGGTCAATCACACCTTGATCGTTAGTCGCCAAGCTGTAACCAACCGGCGCTGCAAAGTTCTCGACCTTTACCGAAATAGATACT